>JAQGMN010000439.1 GCA_028292345.1 Polaromonas sp.
CTGGCGCCAGCGTCGTCGAGCAGGACCTGCAGCAAGCCCTGAGCCATCCGGCCAGCGGGCGCGGCTGGGGCAACCCGGCGGGAGAGGCCGGAGGGCAAAAGCGCGAGGTGCAGTGCCAGAGCTGCCATGCCATTTCGGTGTTTGTCGATGGCAAGGTCGCCAGGCGCTGCGACTTCTGCGGCTCGCCCGCCATCATCGAGCATGCTTCCCTCAACGACGCCATCACGCCGCAAAGCCTGCTGCCGTTCAAGGTCAGCGAGGCGCAGATGCGCGCCAGCCTGCGCCGGTGGTACGGCTCGCGCTGGTTTGCGCCGGCCAGGCTCAAGTCGGCCGCGCTGACCGACACGCTCAGCGGCGTGTACCTGCCCTACTGGACCTTTGATGCCGAGGCCAGCGCCCGCTGGCGCGCCGAGGCCGGCCACTATTACTACGAGACCGAAAGCTACCGTGACGCCAATGGCAAGGTGCAGACCCGCCAGGTGCGCCATGTGCGCTGGGTGCCGGCGGCGGGCAACCTGGACCATTTCTTTGACGACGAGCTGGTGCCCGGCACCGCCGGCGTGCATCCCGCGCTGCTGCGGCAGATCGAGCCCTTTCCGACGCAGACCGACCTCAAGCCCTATTCGCCCGAGTTCGTGCGCGGCTGGACCGTCGAGCGCTACCAGATCGACCTGGGCAAGGCGGAAAAGCTCAACCAGCAGGCCATGCAGCAGCAGATGCAGGCGCTGTGCGGCCGCCAGGTGCCGGGCGACACCTTCCGCAACCTGCAGGTCGATGCGCGCTACCAGGGGCGGACCTTCAAGCACATCCTGGTGCCGGTCTGGCTGGTCAGCTACACCTACGGCGCGCGCAGCTTCCAGGTCGTGGGCAACGGCTACACCGGCGCCATGGCCGGCGAACAGCCCTACAGCTGGGTGAAGATCGGCTTTGCGGTGCTGGCCGCGCTGCTCTTGATTGTCCTGCTGGCGTCGCTGAACCAGTGACGGCCGAGGTTATGCTTGAGAACTGTGAATGGCCCTGTGGACAAGTAACTGGACAAGTCCTGAAAGCGGCGCCAGCCGTGGCTTTGCGGGGCATGCCCAAAAAACAGGCAGCGTCGATGCGCGCCAACAGGTGCGCTCTGGCGACGGCCTGCCGATAATGTCGCCATGAACACATCCCCTTCCCCCGCCCCCAGGGTCCTGGCCTTCGATGTCTTCGGCACCGTGGTGGACTGGCACGGCGGCATTGCCCGCGAGGTTCAGGCCCTGCGGCCGGCGGTGGACGGCAACGCCTTCGCGCTGGCCTGGCGCGCCGGCTACCAGCCGGCCATGCGCCGGGTGATGTCCGGCGAACTCGGCTGGACGCTGATCGACGACCTGCACCGGCTGATCCTGGACGGGCTGCTGGTCCAGTTCGGCCTGCAGGATTTGAGCGAGGCGGAACTGCGCCACCTGAACAAGGCCTGGCACCGGCTGGACCCGTGGCCCGACGTGGTGCGGGGGCTCACCCGCCTGAAGTCGCGCCACACCCTTTGCACGCTGTCCAACGGCAACATCGGCCTGCTGGCCGGCATGGCCAAGCGCGGCGGCCTGCCCTGGGACTGCATCCTGTCGGCCGAGGTGTTCCGGGCCTACAAGCCCGACCCGGCGACCTACCTGGGCGTGGCCAAAGTCTTCGACGTGGCGCCTTCGGAGGTGATGCTGGTGGCGGCGCACCACGACGACCTGGCCGCCGCGCGCGGCTGCGGCCTGCAGACCGCCTACATCGAACGCCCGGCCGAGTTCGGCGCGGGCCAGCCCAAGGACGTGTCGCCCTGCCCGGCCAACACCCGGCATGCCAGCGACTTCCTGGCGCTGGCCGACCAGCTGGGCTGCTGATGGACTTGCGCATGCCCGGCATGGCCCGGCCGGCAGGGCTGATCGTCTTCAACAAGCCCTATGGCGTGCTCAGCCAGTTCACGCCGGAGGGGCGCTGGCGCGGGCTGAAGGATTTCATCGACCTGCCGGGGGTGTATGTGGCCGGCCGGCTCGACGCCGACAGCGAGGGCCTGCTGCTGCTGACCAGCGACGGCCGGCTGCAGGCGCGCATTGCCGATCCGCGCTTCAAGATGGAAAAAACCTACTGGGTCCAGGTGGAAGGCGTGCCCGGCGAGGCCGCGCTGGAAAGCCTGCGCCGGGGCGTTCAGCTGAACGACGGCTTGAGCCTGCCCGCGCGCGCCAGCCTGATCGACGCGCCGCCTGCGCTGTGGCCGCGCGACCCGCCGGTTCGCATCCGGCAGTCCATTCCCACCGGCTGGATCGAGCTGGGCATCCGCGAAGGACGCAACCGCCAGGTGCGGCGCATGACGGCGGCCGTGGGATTGCCGACGCTGCGGCTGATCCGCGCCGCCGTCGGCCCTTACTCGCTCGACGGCCTGGCGCAGGGCCGCTGGCGCGAAGCCGATGCCGGCCTGGCCACGGCGGCTTGAGGGTCAGTTGCTGGCGTCGTCCACCACCAGGTAACGCTTGACCAGGTCAAAAAAGCGCTCATAAAAGGTGTCGGATGAAATGGTCTTGCTGCCGACCTTGACCATGGCATCGTTGCTGGAGCTGAAGGGCAGCGAGACCGAACCGAGCGCGCCCACGCCCAGGCTGGCCGAATTGTTGCTTTTCTTCAGGGCGTAGACATCCTGCAGCGCGGTGACGAACCCCAGGCTGACCTTGCCGTCGGGGCTGTCCGGCGCGCAGACGACGCGGATTTCCATCTGCAGGTGCGACTCGGGCTCGGGCTGGAAGCTCTTGCGGCCTTCGACCATGTCCTCCCGGGCCGAACTGATGATGTAGCCCTGGCTCAGCAGGGCCCGCCTGGACGCCTCGCAAGTCTGCGCGGCCGTGGCATCGAACAGCCGCGAATAGGTCACGGTCGAACTGAAATCTTCCTGCGACGCGAAGGATTTCACTTGGCTGGCACAACCGCCCAGCAGGCCAGAAAAAGCAGCAACCGTCACCAGCCCGGCGGTTGCGCGGCGTCGCATGTGGGTAAATCTCAAAACCGGTCACTCCTTGCGTATCAAAAAACTATTTTCCCCCAATCGGGCCAAGTCGATATTGCAAATGCGCCATGCCCTCGCTGGCGCATCAATGCCCCGTGCCTTGCCAGCGCTTGAAATGCGGGCGCAAGACCCCAAACTCTGAAAAATGACCGATCCACTCCACATCGTTTGCCCGCATTGCCACACCACCAACCGGGTCCGTACCGACCAGCTGGGCAGCGCGCCCACCTGCGGCAGCTGCAAGCAGGCGCTGTTCACCGCGCATTCGGCCGCGCTGGACGAAGCGGCGTTCGACCGGCATATCAGCCGCAACCAGATTCCGGTGCTCGTCGATTTCTGGGCGCCGTGGTGCGGCCCGTGCCGGCAGATGGCGCCGGCCTATGAACAGGCTGCGGCGCAGCTGGAGCCGCAGGTGCGCCTGGTGAAGGTCGACACCGAAGCCGTGCCCAGCCTGGGGTCGCGCTTCAACATCCGCAGCATTCCGACGCTGGCGCTGTTCCGCGACGGCCGGGAGATTGCCCGACAGCCGGGCGCCATGGGCGCGGCGGACATTGTGCGCTGGGTGCAGTCCAACCTGCGTTGAAGGCAGTTCCGGGTTTTTACCGCTATTGTTTCTATAGCTGACAGCGCAGTTGCAGCAAGCGCAAAAGGCTGTTTTTGCATTAAAAAAGCCAGGCATTCGGCCCTGACGGACCGGACAGCCTGGCTGATGCCAACTCTCGTTCAGGTGGCGCGCCTTGTCACCGCGCCCCGTGGCGATTTAACCGCGGCCGCGGCGGTCGTCGTTGATCAAGCGTTCGACTTCGTTGCGCAGCGCACTGATTTCATCGCTCAACTGGCGGCGCTCCTGGCGCGTCACCACGCCATCGGACTTGAAGAAGGCCTCGTGGCGAGCAATCTCGCGCTCCCGGCTCTGCAGCCTGCGCGCCTCGCGCTGGGTGATGCGGCCCGAGCGGACGCCCTCCTCGATGCGGCGGCTCACCTGGTATTCGCGGTTGTCGATGCCGGGCGTGTTGCCGGCATTGGCGGGCGGGCGCACCACGTCGTTGTTCGCCATCATGCGTTCAACGTCGGCATTGAGCGTGCCCAGGTCATTGCGCAACTGCTGGCGTTCCTGCGGCGTGGTATTGCCGTTGGACTTGTACTGCGCCTCGCGCATCTGGATGTCGCGGTCGCGGCGGATCAGCATTTGCGCTTCGGAAGGCGTGATGTGGCCCGACGCCATGCCCTGCTGGATGCGCGTGCCGATGGCCTGCTGCGCCTGGTCAATTCGCGGGGTGCTGGTGCCCTGCGCCATGGCCGGGGCGATGCCCAGGCCGGCGAACATGGCCGATGCCAGCAGGGAAGCGGTGAAGAATTTCGATTTCATAAGGGTTCTCCAATGGACAAATTGACTTGCCAACAGTTTTTGCCGCCATCTGCAAAGGCCCGAATGGTTTCAGGCACTTCGCCAATGGTGAAAGCCACTGCGCCTGAATCGCTGCTTTTCTAAGGCTCTGTGTGATCCAGTGAGGCCATTGTTGACTTTCATTTGTTAACGCGATGTAAGGAAAACAGACATTTACCCGGTATTTACCTCGCGACTACAAACCGTGCTTGGGCGTTTATTTTGGTTACGCGCCTGGTATTGCGAAGGGCAGGCGCGGCCATTGAACTGCGGGAACTCGTCCCGAGTTCAGTGAGTCGCACTGTTGTCGCCGCATCGCGGTGGAACAGCACCTTATTCAACTTCTGGAAAACCCATGCTCAGAACCCTCAAGGACTTGTTTGACGCTTTCACCGCATCCGCCGAGGAAAGCCCCGAGGCGCGCGACCATGCGCTCAAGCTGGCCACCGCCGTGCTGCTGGTCGAAGTGATGCGCGCTGACCCGGCCAGCCAGGCGGAAGAACGCCATGCGGTGGTGGCCGGCCTGCGTGAAAGGTTTGCGCTGCGCGACGACGAATTGGCGCGGCTGGTGGAACTGGCCGAGCAGGCGGCGCGCACCGCCTCCGACTACCACCAGTTCACCACGCGCATCAACGACTGCTTCAGCCATCCGGAAAAAATCCGGATCGTCGAGCAGATGTGGCAGGTCGCCTATGCCGACGACCACCTGCATGCGAACGAAAACCACCTGATCAGCAAGATCGCCGGGTTGCTGCACGTCACCCACGGCGAATACATCGGCGCCAAGCTGCGGGCCAAGGAAGCGGCCAGCCTGGCCTGAAGCCGCCGTGGATTCAGGCGCCGGCATTGCCGGAGGGCAGCCGCTGGCCGCGCGTTTTCCACAGCGACACCAGCACGCCGCCGGCAATCAGCCCGAAGGTCACGCCCAGCGACGCCACCGCCGGCAGTTTGCCGATGACGTCGAGCAGCAGGATCTTGGTGCCGATGAACACCAGCACCAGCGCCAGTGCGTACTTCAGGTACTTGAAGCGGTGGATCATCGCGGCCAGCGCGAAGTACAGCGCCCGCAGGCCCAGAATCGCGAAGATGTTGCTGGTGTAGACGATGAACGGGTCGCTGGTGATGGCAAAAATGGCCGGCACCGAATCGACCGCGAACACCAGGTCGATCAGCTCGACCATGCACAGCGCCAGGAACAGCGGCGTCACCCAGCGCACCGGCCTGCCCGTCGCCGGATGCGGCTGCGTCACGACGAAGGCATTGCCGTGCAAGCCTGGCGTTACCCGCAGGTGCCGGCGCAGGAAGGCGAGCAGCGGGTTGTTCGCCATGTCGGGCGTGTGCTCGGCGGTCATCCACATCTTGATGCCGGTGAACACCAAAAAAGCGCCGAAGATGTAGAGCACCCAGCCGAACTCGCTCACCAGCGTGGCGCCCAGCCCGATCATGACGGCCCGCATCACGATGACGCCCAGAATGCCCCAGAACAGCACCCGGTGCTGGTAGGCCCGGGGAATGGCCAGCGCGGTGAAGATGAGCGCGATCACGAAGACGTTGTCCATCGACAGCGATTTCTCGATCAGGAAACCGGTGAAATACTCGATGCCGCTTTGCGCCCCGAGGTACCACCACACCCAGGCGCCGAAGAGCAGCGCAATGCTGATGTAGCCGGCCGACAGCAGCAGGCTTTCCTGCACGCCGATCTCATGGTCGTCCTGGTGCAGAATTCCCAGGTCCAGCACCAGCAGCGCCACCACGATGCCGATGAA
This sequence comes from Polaromonas sp., assembly GCA_028292345.1. GTDB lineage: Bacteria > Pseudomonadota > Gammaproteobacteria > Burkholderiales > Burkholderiaceae_C > Polaromonas. The sequence continues at coordinate 6,167 of JAQGMN010000439.1, forward strand.
GACCAGCCACAGCCAGGCGGCCTGGCCCAGGAAGGAAACCTGCAAGAAGTGGATCAGGGTGTCCAAGAAAACCTCCGGAATCGATGAATTTCAAAACGGGTGCCGGCGTCAGGCGGCGCGGTACCGTGCGTGTTTCAGCTTTCGGTCTCTGGCTTCGTCCGGTGCCGCTGGCGGCGCCTGCAGGGGCAGGCGCCACTGCAGCAAGGCGGCGGCCCGCACCACCGACTCGCCGTGGGCCAGGTGCCGGTCGGAGGCGATCAGGGAAATGCACAGCTCCAGCACCAGGCTCTGCAGCGCGGGATCGTCCACCTCGCTGAGCACCTGGCGCAGCGGGGCGGGCCGCACCTGTGAAAGGTCGGCCCAGCACATGCCCGATGACATGGCCATCAGGTCCTCGCAAAAGGTGTGCACCACCGCATGCAGTTCGGCGCGGCTCAGGCCGAGCTGGTCGTGCACCTGGAGCCGTTCGAGCAGGGCCAGCTCCGACGGGCACTGGTGGCCGTCGGCCAGCATGGCCAGGGCCAGAATCCGGGTGGCGGCCTGCGGGCTGTTGCGGGGATAGCTGCGCATGGAATGCTCCTTGGGGTGTTGATGAAAAGGATTGAAGCGTTCAAAGGTGGGCGGCAGGCGGCCAGTGGCGCGGCTGCGTGCGCTCGCGCATCTGGCTGCGCCGCATGCTGCGAACGATGCGCCGCGCCGCCCGGGCCAGCGCGCCTTCGAGCGCCGCGCGCCAGTCGGTGGCCATCGCGGTGCTGACGATGCGGCCGCTGCCCTGCGTGGTGAACTCGACCTGGCAGCGCTTGTCGATGCCGCCGCGCGGACCGTTCACATCCGACAGCCGGATGCTCGCCTGCGGCACCAGCCAGCTCAGGCGGCGCAGCACGAAACGCACACGCTGCTCGGCCAGCGCCTGGAATTGGCGGCCTTCGGTGTCGCGGGCTTCAAAAATGACTTGCATTGCAGTGCTCCAGAGGTAAGAGTTGAAGAAGAAGCTCAGAATACGGGCTTGCTCAGTCACTTAAAAGCAGATAAACATTGAATAAAAGTTCTGGAAAACCTGACGATGAGCATTCTTTTCAGCTACCGGCATCTCTACTATTTCTGGGTGGTCGCCAAGGAAGGCGGCATGGTGCGCGCCGCCGAGCGCCTGGGCATGGCGGTGCAGACCGTGAGCACGCAGGTGCGCGAGCTGGAGCGGTCGCTGGGCCATGCGCTGCTCAAGCCTTCTGGACGCGGCCTGGCGCTGACCGAAGCCGGGCTGGCCGCCATGCGCCAGGCCGAACAGATCTTTCAGCTGGGCGAGCAGTTGCCGGCGGCGCTGCGCGATGCCGCCGGCTCGCCCGCCGTGCGGCTCACGCTGGGCGTGTCCGATGCGCTGCCCAAGCTGGCCGTGCGGCTGCTGATGCAGCCCGTCATGCAGACGCCGGGCCTGCGGCTGCTCTGCCATGAAGACAAGTTCGACGACCTGCTCGGCGAGCTGGCGCTGCACCGGCTGGACGTGGTGCTGGCCGACCGGCCGGCGCCGTCCAATCCCAACCTCAAGGTGTACAGCCATTCGCTGGGCTCGTCCACGCTGGCCTGGTATGCGCCGCCCGCCTGGCGGGACGCGGCGCGGCAGGATTTTCCGCGCTCGCTGGCCAGCGTGCCGGTGCTGCTGCCGACGGCCCATGCCGATGTGCGCACCGCGCTCGACCAGTGGTTCGATCGCCAGGGCATCCGGCCCCACATCGTGGGCGAGTTCGAGGACAGCGCGCTGCTCAAGACCTTCGGCAGCAGCGGCATGGGCGTTTTTCCGGCGCCCGAGCTGGTGCATGACGAACTGGCCAGCCGCTATGGCGTGGAGCGCGTCGGCAGCTGCGAAGGCGTTGCCGAGCATTTCTTCGCCATCGCCGCGCACAAGAAAGTGCTGCATCCGCTGGTCCAGAAGCTGCTGGCCGGGCCGGGAAAGTGAAGGCGCCAGCCCTAAAGAAAAAATGTATTACCGTACCAACGCTATTCATTCAATAGCTGCCTATGCAGGCGCTGCTTGCGCAAAGCACCTTTTTAATCCTGAAATCAGCCGCCCAGCCCCGCAGCCTGGAACAGCACGTCCGCCCGCCGCGTCAGCGCCACGGCCACGATGTAGGCAAAGGTGGCCAGCGCCGCCAGCAAGGCAAACGTCCGAATGCCTTTTGTCTTGCCGCGCTTGAGGGCGATGGTGCCCAGCACGATGTAGGCCACCAGCGCCAGCACCTTGGCCGTCAGCCAGTTCTGCACGAACGGGTACTGGCCGCTCCAGAACACCAGCCCCAGGGCGGACGCCAGCAGCAGCGTATCGACGACATGGGGCACGATCCTGACCCAGCGCCGTTGCAGCAGCGGGGAGTCCAGCAGCATCCACACGCCCCGCAACAGGAAAAAGCTGCCGCTCA
>JAQGMN010000441.1 GCA_028292345.1 Polaromonas sp.
CCCCGGTAGGCGACCTCGCGCAGCGGCAGCTGTTCCAGCCCGGCCAGCAGTTCGGCGGTCTCACGGCGGCCGTGGGTTTCGATCACCCCGACGATGATGTCGCGGCCGTCCTTGCGCTCGCGCTGGGCGGCGCTGAGCATGGCGTAGGTCTTGCCCACGCCCGCGCTGGCGCCGAAATAGATGCGCAGCCGGCCGCGCGCGCCCTGCCGTTCCTGCTGCCGCAGCCGCTGCAGCAGCGCGTCGGGGTCGGGGCGCTGGCCTGCGGCGGGTGGGTTCATGGGTTCAGGTTACCGCATTCAGCCCGGCGCATGGACGGGCCTGAGCGCATCGAGCGCCAGGTTGAGCCTGAGCACATGCACGCGTGCCTCGCCCAGCAGGCCAAGCCAGGGCGTTTCGGTTTCCTGCGCGAGCAGTTGCTGCACCTTCTCCAGCGGCAGGCCGCGCACCCGGGCCACCCGCGCGGCCTGGTAGCTGGCGGCCGCAGGGCTGATGTGCGGGTCCAGCCCGCTGGCCGAGGCGGTCACCAGATCGACCGGCACGGCGGCGGCATTGCCCGGATCGGCGGCGCGCAGGGCATCGATGCGGCCCTTGACGGCATCGACCAGCGCCGGATTCAGCGGCCCCAGGTTCGAGCCGCCGGACGCCGAGGCGTTGTAGGGCATGGGGCCGGTGGCCGACGGGCGGCCCCAGAAATGGCCGGGGTCGGTGAAGTTCTGGCCGATCAGGCTGGAGCCGACCGGCTTGCCGCCGCGCAGGATCAGGCTGCCGGCGGCCTGGTCCGGAAACAGCAGCTGCGCCGCGCCGGTGACGGCCAGCGGATAGGCCACGCCGGTCAGCAGCGTGAGCGCGAGGAACAGGACGAGCGCGGGGCGAAAAATGTTGTTCATGAGGGATTCCTTTGAAAATTCAAGCCACATGGAGCGCGACCAGCAGCAGGTCGATCGCCTTGATGCCGACAAACGGCACGACCAGCCCGCCCAGCCCGTAGACCAGCAGGTTGCGCCGCAGCAGGGCGGCGGCGCCCACGGCGCGGTATTTCACGCCCTTGAGCGCCAGCGGGATCAAAAACATGATGATCAGCGCATTGAAGATCACCGCCGACAAAATGGCCGACGACGGGCTGCCCAGCCGCATCACGTTGAGCGCGGCCAGCTGCGGATAGGTGGTGACGAAAATCGCCGGAATGATGGCGAAGTACTTGGCCACGTCGTTGGCAATCGAGAACGTGGTCAGCGAGCCGCGCGTCATCAAGAGGGCCTTGCCGGTCTCGACAATCTCCAGCAGCTTGGTCGGGTTCGAATCCAGATCGACCATGTTGCCCGCTTCCTTGGCCGCCTGCGTGCCGCTGTTCATGGCAACGGCCACGTCGGCCTGCGCCAGCGCCGGCGCGTCGTTGGTGCCGTCGCCGGTCATGGCGACCAGCCGGCCCTCGGCCTGGTACTGGCGGATCAGCCTGAGCTTGTCCTCGGGCGTGGCCTCGGCCAGGAAGTCATCGACGCCGGCCTCGGCAGCAATGGCCGCTGCCGTGAGCCGGTTGTCGCCGGTGATCATCACGGTCTTGATGCCCATGCGGCGCAGCTCGCCAAAGCGCTCCTTGATGCCGGCCTTGACGATGTCTTTCAGCTCGACCACACCGAGCACCTGCGCGCCGTCGCTGACGGCCAGCGGCGTGCTGCCCCGGCGCGAGACTTCGTCGGCGGCGCGCGTGACGTCCGCCGGCACGCTGCCGCCCAGCGATTCGACATGCCTGCGGATGGCATCGACCGCGCCCTTGCGCAGCTGGCGCACGCCGCCGCCGGGCTGCTGCACGTCCATGCCGCTCATGCGGGTCTGCGCCGTGAACGGGACCTCGGCCATGCTGCCGACCAACGGCTCGGCGGCGCCACTGCGCTGCGCCAGCGCGACGATGCTGCGGCCCTCGGGCGTTTCGTCGGCCATCGACGCCTGCATGGCGCAGACGGCGAGCTGAAGGCCGGTCACGCCGGGCGCCGGCAAAAAGCTGGACGCCTGGCGGTTGCCGTGGGTGATGGTGCCGGTCTTGTCGAGCAGCAGCACGTCCACGTCGCCCGCCGCCTCCACCGCCCGGCCCGACGTGGCGCTGACATTGGCCTGCATCATGCGGCTCATGCCGGCCACGCCGACCGCCGACAGCAGGCCGCCGATGGTGGTCGGAATCAGGCAGACCAGCAGCGCGATCAGGGCGGTGATGCTGACCACCGAGCCCGCGCCGGACGCGGCCACGCTGAAGATGGAAAACGGCAGCAGCGTCACCGTGACGACCAGGAACACGATGGTCAGCGCCACCAGCAAAATCGTCAGCGCGATTTCGTTCGGCGTCCTGGCGCGCTTGGCGCCCTCGACCATGCCGATCATGCGGTCCAGGAACGATTCGCCCGGGTTGACCGAGATGCGCACCACCAGCCAGTCGGACAAAACCCGCGTGCCGCCAGTGACCGATGAAAAGTCGCCACCCGACTCGCGCACCACCGGCGCCGATTCGCCGGTGATGGCGCTCTCGTCGACCGAGGCCACGCCTTCGACGACCTCGCCATCAAGCGGAATCATGTCGCCGGCCTCGACCAGCACCACGTCGCCTTTTCGGAGGTTTTCTGCCTGCTCGGGTAACCAAACCCCCACGCTTGCCACTGCGTGTGCTGCGCTGCCCCCCGAGGGGGCTGTTTTGCCTAGGGGCGGCCCGTCGGCAAAACGCAGTCCGTTCCGGGGTTCCTTGAGCTTTTTGGCCCAGGTGCTTTTCTTCAGGCTGCGCAGCGAGGCGGCCTGCGCCTTGCTGCGGCCCTCGGCAATCGCTTCGGCGAAATTGGCGAACAGCACGGTGAACCACAGCCACAGGGCCACGGCGAAGATGAAGCCGGCCGGCGCCTCGCCGGGGGCCTGCAAGGCCTGCAGGCCGAGCAGCGTCGTCAGGATGCTGCCGATATAGACGACGAACATCACCGGGTTGCGCCACTGCACGCGCGGGCTGAGCTTGGCGAAGGATGCCGCAATCGCCGGCTTGAGCAGCGCCGGATCGAGCAGGACAAAAGGTTTTTTAGGGGTTGTCATGGTTCTTGTACCTTGCGGTTCAGTGAGCGGGCCACAGCATCAGGTGCTCGACCACGGGCCCCAGCGCCAGCGCGGGAACGTAATTGAGCAGGCCGACCAGCAGCACGGTGCCGATCAGCAGCAGCACGAAGAGCGGGCCGTGCGTCGGCATCGTTCCGGGCGTGACCGGCAGGCGCTTCTTGGCGGCCAGGCTGCCGGCCATGGCCAGCACCGGAACGATCACGCCGAAGCGCCCCAGCCACATCGCCACGCCGAGCAGCGTGTTGTAGAACGGCGTGTTGGCCGACAGGCCGGCAAAGGCGCTGCCGTTGTTGTTGCCCGCCGAGGTCAGGGCGTAGAGGATTTCCGAGAAGCCGTGCGCGCCGGGATTGGCCACGCCCGCCCTGCCCGCGCCGGCCAGCACGGCGATGGCCGTGCCGGCCAGCACCAGGATGGGCGTGACCAGGATGACCACCGACGTCAGCTTCATCTCGTGCGACTCGATCTTCTTGCCCAGGTATTCGGGCGTTCGGCCGATCATCAGCCCCGAAATGAACACCGCCAGGATGGCGAACACCAGCATGCCGTACAGCCCCGTGCCGGTGCCGCCGAACACCACCTCGCCCAGCTGCATCATGACCATCGGCACCATGCCGCCCAGCGGCGGGAACGACTCGGGCCCGGCGGGGACGGCGCCGCACGCCGCGGCCGGGGTGATCCCCGCCAACACAGCGGAGGCGGTGATGCCGAAGCGCGTTTCCTTGCCTTCCATGTTGCCGCCCGCCTGCCACGCGCTCGCCAGCTGGTCCACGCCCAGCGGCGCCAGCAGCGGATTGCCCGCCTGCTCGGCCGGCACGATGGCGGCCACGGCAATGACGAACATCACCGTCATCGCCGCCAGCACGGCCCAGCCCTGGCGCCGGTCGCCGACCTCGCGGCCAAAGGCGAAGCACAGCGCTGCCGGAATCAAAAAGATCGACAGCATCTGCAGGAAATTGGTGACCGCGTTCGGGTTCTCGAAGGGATGGGCCGAATTGGCGTTGAAGAAACCGCCGCCATTGGTGCCCAGCATCTTGATGGCTTCCTGCGAGGCGACCGGCCCCATGGCCAGCGTCTGCGTGCCGGTGGTGGCGCCCTGCATGACGGGTGCGCCTTGCGCGTCCTTGACCGGCAGGCCATCGGCGCCGGTTTTCGGCACCTGGTAAGCGGTGGTTTCCAGCGTGGCCACGTCCTGGTAGGCGTCGAAGTTCTGGATCACGCCGTTGCCCGCCAGCAGCAGCGCGAGCGCCAGCGACAGCGGCAGCAGCAGCCAGGCGGTGATGCGCGTCACATCGACCCAGAAGTTGCCGATGACGCCGGTGGCGCGCGCGGCAAATCCGCGAAACAGCGCGAACACCACCGCAATGCCGGTGGCGGCGGACAGAAAGTTCTGCACTGCCAGCGCCAGCAGCTGCGTCAGGTAGCTCATGGTCGATTCGCCGCCATAGCCCTGCCAGTTGGTATTGGCGACAAAGCTGATGGCGGTGTTGAACGCCGAGTCGGGCGAAATGGCCGCCATGCCCGCCGGATTGAGCGGCAACCCGGCCTGCAAACGCTGCAGCGCGTACACCGCCAGCAGGCCGATGGCATTGAAGGCCAGCAGGGCCAGCGCGTACTGCCACCAGTTCATCGTCCTGTCGGCGGACGTGCCCGCCAGGCGGAAGACCGATGCCTCCAGCCGCTGCATCCAGCCGGGCAGGCGGCCCGAACTGATCCGCGCCAGCCAGATGCCCAGCGGCCAGGCCGCCAGCAGCAGGGTGCCAAGGTAAAGGGCCAGCAGGCCCCATGCAGCGCTGCCCATCAGAACTCCTCGGCGCAGATCAGCGCATACACCAGATAAACGAGCAGCAGCACGGCGCAAAGGCCGCCAAAGCCGTACAGCATGTCAAGGCCGATCATGGGCGGCCTCCCTGCGGCTGATCGAGTTGTTTGAAGCCCTGCACCAGCAGCGCCGTCAAACCCCACAGCAGGGCCAGCCCTGCGACATAGACGATATCCATTGACCTTCTCCCACGTAAAAACGATGAGGAAAGGTTAGCGGCGGGGGCATAAAAACGGGGTCAAGAAAAGCGGGCGCCGTATAAAGAAAGCGTAAAAACGCTTGCTTGGGTACGTGCTTCAGGCAGGCATGAAGACCCTGGATTCCCGCCTTCGCAGGAAGGGCGGGCGATTTCGGCCGCAACCATGGACGCTATAAATTTTATAGCTTCAAACGAAAGCCGCACCTGCGAAAAGCCTGCTTTTTTCTTAAAATTTACCCCAGCGCAGGGCCGTGATGTCGAGCACCCGCAGACCCCCGTATTCGACCCGGATGATGCCCTGCGCCTCCAGCGTTCGCAGCGACTCGTTGACCCGCTGGCGCGACAGCCCGACCAGGTAGGCCAGTTCCTGCTGGGTGATGCGCAGGACATCGCCCACGCCCGGGTAGAGCACCGGATTGAACAGCGCGGCCAGGCTGCGCGACACCCGCAGGTCGGGGTTGTTCATGCGGTCGATCTCGCGGGCGGAAATGAACTGGCCCAGCCGCTCGTTGAGCTGGTTCATCACAAAGCGGTTGAAGCCAATCGAGTGGTCGAGCAGCCAGTGGAAGCTTTCAATCGGCAAACCGGCCACCACGCTTTTGCGCAGCGCCTGGATGTTGTAGCGGTAGGGCTCGCGCTTGAGCGCCGTGCCTTCGCCGAACCAGCCGCCGGGCGGCACGCCGGTGAAGGTCATGGTCAGGCCCTGGGCATTGTCGGCGCTCATCTTGAGCAGCCCCTCGATCACGCCGAACCAGTAGGTCACCGGCTTGCCGACGCGGCAAACATAATCGCCCGCCTGCGCATCGCCGACCTGCAGGCTGGCCACGGCGCGCGCCCGCTCGTCCGGCTGCAACAGGGCCAGCCACGGAATGTCGCGCAGTTCGTCGAAGGTCGGCGGCCTGCGGCGCTGGTGCAGGGTCAGGTCGGTGGACTGGTTCATGGCTGATCTTTATAGACGGCAAGGCTTGGGCTACCCCGGGCACACCCGACTAGGACTTTCCCCTAAATTGTCATCGTAACGACAAGCCAGCGTCAAATGCAGCCCTACTATTCGCTCCTCACAGCAGATTTTTTCAAAAAAATGCTGCCTTACCTGGAGAGAAGACCCGGATGCAGACCACATTTCCCCAATTGCTGCTCAAGCATGCCGCCGACCGTCCGTCGGCGCCCGCCATGCGCGAGAAAGAATACGGCATCTGGCAGGCGCACAGCTGGTCGGCGCTGGCCACGCTGGTCGGCCAGCTGGCCGCCGGACTGAGCCAGGCTGGCCTGAAGCGCGGCGAGCACATGGTCGTGATTGGCGCCAATCGCCCGCGCCTGTACGCCACCATGCTGGCGGTGCAGTCGCTGGGCGCGGTGCCGGTGCCGCTGTACCAGGACGCGGTCGGCGCCGAATGCGTGTTTCCGCTGAACAATGCCGAAGTCCGCTTTGCCATGGTCGAGGACCAGGAGCAGGTGGACAAACTGGTCGAAATCCGCGACCGCTGCCCGCAGATTTCCAACATCTACTACGACGACCCGCGCGGCCTGCGCACCTACAGCGAGCCGGGCCTGGCCTCGCTCGATGCGCTGATCGAATCGGGCGCAGCCTTTGCCGCGCAGAACCCGCAGTGGTTTGCCACCGAAGTTGCGAGAATCCAGCCGGACGACGTGGCCGCGATGTTCTTCACTTCGGGCACCACCGGCAACCCCAAGGGCGTGGTGCACACCCACAGCACGCTGCTGGACCGCGCCACGGCCGGCGCCGATTTCGACAAGCTGACAAATGCCGAGGAAGTGCTGGCCTATCTGCCACCGGCCTGGATCGGCCAGAACATCTTCAGCTATGCCCAGTGGCTGGCGTGCGGCTATGTGGTGAACTGCCCCGAGTCGGCCAGCACCGTGACGATCGACCTGAAGGAAGTCGGACCGACCTACTATTTCGCCCCGCCCCGGGTGTTTGAAGGGCTGCTGACCAGCGTGATGATCCGCATGGAAGACGCAGGCAGCCTCAAGCGCAAGATGTTCGAAGCGTGCATGAACGTCGCCCGGCGCGTCGGCCCGGCGCTGATGAACGGCGACCCGGTAGGCAGCCTGGACCGCCTCAAATATGCCCTCGGCAATGTGCTGGTCTACGGCCCGCTGCGCAACAACCTGGGCTTCAGCCGGGTGCGCGTGGCCTATACCGCCGGCGAGGCCATCGGCCCCGACCTGTTCAGCTTTTACCGCTCGATCGGCATCAACCTGAAGCAGCTCTACGGCTCGACCGAGACCGCCGTGTTCGTCTGCCTGCAGCCCGACAACCAGGCGCGCGCCGACACCGTCGGCGTGCCGATTCGCGGCGTGCAGATCAAGGTCGCCGACAACGGCGAGATCATGGTCAAGTCGGCCGGACTGCTCAAGGAATACTACAAAAACCCCAAGGCGACGGCCGAGGTGCTGACCGCCGACGGCTGGTACCACACCAGCGACGCCGGTTTCCTCGACGCGCACGGCCACCTGAAGATCATCGACCGCGTCAAGGACGTCGGCCGCATCAGGGGCGGTCCGAACGACGGCGCCATGTTCGCGCCCAAGTATGTCGAGAACAAGCTCAAGTTCTTTCCGTTCATCAAGGAAGTCGTGGCCCTTGGCGACGGCCGCGAGCGGGTTTGCGTGATGATCAACATCGACTTCGACGCCGTCGGCAACTGGGCCGAGCGGCGCAACCTGCCCTATGCCGGCTACACCGACCTGGCGCAAAAGCCCGAGGTCTACCAGCTGATGAAGGAATGCGTCGAGAAGGTCAATGCCGACCTGGCGACCGATGCGCTGCTGGCCGGCAGCCAGGTCAGCCGCTTCCTGGTGCTGCACAAGGAACTCGATGCCGACGACGGCGAACTCACGCGGACCAACAAGGTGCGGCGCGGCTTCATCGCCGACAAGTACGGCGTGCTGGTCGAGGCGCTGTATGCCGGGCGCACCGAGCAGTTCATCGAAACCGTCGTCAAGTTCGAGGACGGCCGCACCGGCAGCGTCAGCGCCACGCTCAAGCTCCTTGATGCCAAAACGTTTTCTACAGTGAAGGCAGCAGCATGAGCACCAGTCGTGATTCAGATCTTCCCCCGCCAGTTCAAGCCGCTGAACCGGCTTTGCCGGGCAGCAGGCGGGCGGCCCCCCCGGGGGGCAGCGCATTACACGAAGTGAAAAGCGTGGGGGCTAAAAAAACCGGCGACGTCATCCTGGACGTCAACAACATCAGCCTGCGCTTTGGCGGCGTCAAGGCGCTGACCGACATTTCCTTCAATGTGAAGGAGCATGAGATCCGCTCCATCATCGGCCCCAACGGCGCCGGCAAGAGCTCGATGCTCAACTGCATCAACGGCGTGTACACGCCGCAGGAAGGCTCGATCACCTTTCGCGGCCAGAAGTTCTCGCACATGTCCTCGCGCCAGGTGGCCGAGATGGGCGTGGCCCGCACCTTCCAGAACCTGGCGCTGTTCAAGGGCATGAGCGTGATCGACAACATCATGACCGGCCGCAACCTGAAGATCAAAAGCAACCTGTTCATGCAGGCGCTGCGCATCGGCCCGGCCGAGCGCGAGGAAACGCGCCACCGCGAGTTTGTCGAGGGCATCATCGATTTCCTAGAAATCCAGGCCTTTCGCAAGACGCCGGTCGGCCAGCTGCCCTACGGCCTGCAAAAGCGGGTGGACCTGGGCCGCGCGCTGGCGATGGAGCCGCAGGTGCTGCTGCTCGACGAGCCGATGGCCGGCATGAACGTCGAGGAAAAGCAGGACATGTGCCGCTTCATCCTGGACGTGAACGAGGAATTCGGCACGACCATCGTGCTGATCGAGCACGACATGGGGGTGGTGATGGACATTTCCGACCGCGTGGTGGTGCTTGACTACGGCAAGAAGATCGGCGACGGCGAGCCCGAAGAGGTCCGCAACAACCCCGATGTCATCAGCGCCTACCTCGGCGTGGGGCATTGAGGATGTCCCGATCGTGTATTGCATCTAGCTCCTTCCCCCTCTGGGGGAAGGCTGGGATGGGGGCTTTTCCGCTCGCGCCCAGTGCTCGCCCCCACCCCAACCCTCCCCCAAAGGGGGAGGGAGAAAGAATCAAATGGCTTTTTTCCTAGAAACCCTGATTGGCGGCCTGATGGCCGGCATGCTGTATTCGCTGGTGGCGCTCGGCTTCGTGCTGATCTACAAGGCGTCGGGCGTGTTCAACTTCGCGCAGGGCGCGATGGTGCTGTTCGCGGCGCTGGCGATGGCGCGCTTTTCGGAGTGGGTTCCAAAATGGACCGGCATCGACAACCTGTTCGTCGCCAACCTGATCGCCTTTGCGATTGCCGGCGTGCTGATGTTCGTCGTCGCCTGGCTGATCGAGCGCCTGGTGCTGCGCCACCTGGTGAACCAGGAAGGCGCGACGCTCCTGATGGCCACGCTGGGCATTGCCTATTTCCTCGAAGGCCTGGGTCAGACGCTGTTTGGCAGCGACATCTACAAGATCGACATCGGCATGCCGAAGGACCCGATCTTCATGCTCGACTCCGTGTTCCAGGGCGGCATCCTGGTCAACAAGGAAGATGTGATCGCCGCCGGCATTGCCGCGGGCCTGGTCATCCTGCTGAGCATCTTCTTTCAGAAAACCACCACCGGCCGCGCCCTGCGCGCGGTGGCCGACGACCACCAGGCGGCGCAGTCCATCGGCATTCCGCTCAACCGCATCTGGGTCATCGTCTGGTGCGTGGCCGGCCTGGTCGCGCTGGTGTCGGGAATGATCTGGGGCTCCAAGCTGGGCGTGCAGTTCTCGCTGACCACGATTGCGCTGCGCGCGCTGCCGGTGGTGATCCTGGGCGGACTGACCTCGGTGCCCGGCGCGATTCTGGGCGGGCTGATCATCGGCGTGGGCGAGAAGCTGTCCGAAGTTTACCTGGGCCCTTATGTGGGCGGCGGCATCGAGATCTGGTTCGCGTATGTGCTGGCGCTGGTGTTTTTGCTGTTCCGCCCGCAAGGCCTGTTTGGCGAGAAGATCATCGATCGCGTCTGAACTCATAAGAAGAACAAGGAACCCACATGCTCTACCGCGAAAACGGCCAGTTCAAGACGACCTACCGGGCCGACCAGCAGATCTTCCCGATCACGCAGGACCGCGTTGCCATCGGCCTGATGCTGCTGTTTGCCTTCATCGCCGTGCCGCTCCTGGCAAGCGACTACCTCTACGCCTCCATCCTGATTCCGCTGTGCATCATGTCGCTGGCGGCCATCGGGGTGAACATCCTGGTCGGCTACTGCGGCCAGATCTCGCTCGGTTCGGGCGCCTTCATGGCGGTCGGGGCCTACGGCGCCTACAACTTCTTCGTCCGCATTCCCGGCATGCCCTTGATCCCGACGGTCATCCTGGGCGGCTTTTGCGCCATGGCCTTCGGCATTTTGTTCGGCCTGCCCAGCCTGCGCGTCAAGGGCCTTTACCTGGCCGTGGCCACGCTGGCGGCGCAGTTCTTCAGCGACTGGATGTTCCTGCGCATCAAGTGGCTGACCAACGACTCGGCGTCGGGTTCGGTGTCGGTGACCCAGCTGCAGGTGTTCGGCCTGCCGATCCAGAGCCCGGTGTCCAAGTACCTGCTCTGCCTGGCGATCCTGGTGGTGGTGGCGCTGCTGGCCAAGAACCTGGTGCGCGGCGCCATCGGCCGCGAGTGGATGGCGATCCGCGACATGGACGTGGCCGCCTCGGTGATCGGCATCCGCCCCATGTACGCCAAGCTCAGCGCCTTTGCGGTCAGCTCCTTCATCATCGGCATGGCCGGCGCGCTGTGGGCCTTCGTGCACCTGGGTTCGTGGGAGCCGGCGGCGTTCTCGGTCGAGATCTCGTTTCGCCTGCTGTTCATGGTGATCATCGGCGGCCTGGGCTCGATCATGGGCGGCTTCTTCGGCGCGGCCTTCATCGTCGTGCTGCCGATTGCGCTGAACCGCTTTTTGCCGGCCTTCATGGGCATTTTCGGCATTGAGATTTCGACCGCCGGCGTGTCGCATGCCGAGCTGATGATTTTTGGCGGCCTGATCGTCTGGTTCCTGATCGTCGAGCCGCATGGCCTGGCCCGGCTGTGGTCGATGGCCAAGCAGAAGCTGCGCCTCTGGCCTTTTCCCCATTGAATGCATTCATTCATTGCACCCCCCGTTTTTCACCGTGCTTCCACACTTTCATTCCAAGGAGACATCCATGAAGCTTTCGAAACTCGTGATCGCTGCGGCCGCGGTCGCCGCTGGGGCAGCGTCGCTGTCCACCAGCGCCTTTGCGCAGGCCAAGGAGCAGTTCTTCCCGCTGCTGTCGTACCGCACCGGCCCCTACGCGCCCAACGGCACGCCCTGGGCCAACGGCAAGCAGGACTACATCAAGATGGTCAATGCGCGCGACGGCGGCGTGAACGGCGTCAAGCTGACGTTCGAGGAATGCGAAACCGGCTACGCCACCGACCGCGGCGTGGAATGCTATGAGCGCCTGAAAAACCGGCCCGGCGTGGCGCTGTTCGATCCGCAGGCGACCGGCATCACCTTTGCGCTGACGGAAAAGGTGCCCGTGGACAAAGTCCCGCTGATCACGCTGGGCTACGGCCTGTCGGTGGCGCAGGACGGCATGGCCTTCAAGTGGAACTTCCCGCTGATGGGCAGCTACTGGACCGGCGCCGACATCCTGGTGCAGCACATCGCCAAGAGCGCCGGCGGCGCGGACAAGCTCAAGGGCAAGAAGATCGCGCTGGTCTACCACGACAGCCCGTTCGGCAAGGAGCCGATTCCGCTGCTGCAGGAGCGCGCAAAGATGCACGGCTTCGAGCTGCAGCTGCTGCCGGTCACCGCGCCCGGCGTCGAGCAGAAAGCCACCTGGCTGCAGGTGCGCCAGAGCCGGCCTGACTATGTGATGCTGTGGGGCTGGGGCGTGATGAACTCCACCGCGCTGAAGGAAGCGCAGGCCACCGGCTTTCCGCGCGACAAGCTCTACGGCGTGTGGTGGGCCGGTGCCGAGCCGGACGTGCGCGATGTGGGCGAAGGCGCCAAGGGCTACCAGGCGCTCGCGCTCAATGGCTCGGGCACCGAATCCAAGGTCATGCAGGACATTCTCAAGCTGGTGCACGACAAGGGCCAGGGCACCGGGCCGAAGGACGAAGTCGGCTCGGTGCTGTACACCCGCGGCGCGATCATCCAGATGCTGAGCATCGAGTCGGTGCGCCGCGCGCAGGAGCGTTTCGGCAAGGGCAAGGTCATGACCGGCGAGCAGGTGCGCTGGGGCATGGAAAACCTGGCCCTCGACCAGAAAAAGCTCGACGCGCTCGGCTTTGCCGGCGTGATGCGTCCGCTGTCCACCAGCTGCGCCGACCACATGGGCTCGACCTGGGCGCGCGTGCAGACCTGGGACGGCAAGAAGTGGAACATGACCTCCGACTGGTACCAGTCGGACGACCAGATCATCAAGCCGCTGGTGAAGACGGGCGCCGACAAGTACCTGGCCGACAAGAAGCTGACGCGCCGCACCGCAGCCGACTGCCAGTCCTGATGGCATGAGGCGCCCTGGCGCGGCGGCAGCGCCGTGCCAGGGCCCTGCGGCTCCTTCCGGGAGCCGCCAGGTGAAAGGACTGCGCGCAGCCCTTTCACTTGGCACAGACAGATTGACAAGAGAAACCCTATGGAAACCCAAAAAATCGTCCTGAACGTCAACGGCATCGAGGTGATCTACAACCATGTGATCCTGGTGCTCAAGGGCGTCTCGCTGCAGGTGCCCGAAGGCAGGATCGTCGCCATCCTGGGCGGCAATGGCGCAGGCAAGACGACGACGCTGCGCGCCATTTCCAACCTGTTGCAGGGCGAGCGCGGCGCCGTCACCAAGGGCTCGATCGAGCTGCGCGGCGAGCGCATCGAAAACCTGTCGCCGGCCGACCTGGTGCAGCGCGGCGTGGTGCAGGTGATGGAAGGGCGGCACTGCTTCGCCCACCTGACCATCGAGGAAAACCTGATGACCGGCGCCTACACCCGAAGCAACAAGGGCGAGATTTCCGCCAATCTGGAAAAGGTCTACAACTACTTTCCGCGGCTGAAGACGCGCCGCACGAGCCAAGCCGCGTACACCTCGGGCGGCGAGCAGCAAATGTGCGCGATTGGCCGGGCCCTCATGACGAACCCGAGCATGGTGCTGCTCGACGAGCCGTCGATGGGACTGGCGCCGCAGATCGTCGAGGAGGT
>JAQGMN010000443.1 GCA_028292345.1 Polaromonas sp.
AGCCGCTGTGGGAAAGCCGCAGCGACCACATGATCATGCAGCAGTTCGCCGACCGGCTGGGCTTTGGCAAGGAGCTGAGCAAGAACTTCAAGATGCAGCAGGTCAAGGGCATGGACGAGCCCATGCCCGAGGACATCCTGCGCGAGATCAACAAAAGCTGCTGGACCATCGGCTACACCGGCCAGAGCCCGGAGCGCCTGAAGGCGCACATGCGCAACATGCACCTGTTCGACGTCAAGACGCTCAAGTCCAAGGGCGGCAAGGACAAGCTGACCGGCTATGACACCACCGGCGACTATTTCGGCCTGCCGTGGCCGTGCTGGGGCAATCCTGAGCTGAAGCATCCCGGTTCGCCCAACCTGTACGACACCTCCAAGCATGTCATGGACGGCGGCGGCAACTTCCGCGCCAATTTCGGCGTCGAGCGCGAAGGCAAGACCTTGCTGGCCGAGGACGGTTCGCATTCGCTGGGCGCCGACATCACCACCGGTTACCCGGAATTCGACCATCTTTTGATGAAAAAGCTTGGCTGGTGGGATGAGCTGAACGACGCGGAAAAGACCGCTGCCGAAGGCAAGAACTGGAAGACCGACTCGTCCGGCGGCATCATCCGCGTGGTCATGAAGAACCACGGCTGCTATCCGTTCGGCAATGCCAAGGCGCGCGCCGTGGTGTGGAATTTCCCCGACGCCATTCCGCAGCACCGCGAGCCGATCTACGGCATTCGTCCCGACCTGGTCGCCAAGTACCCGACGCATGACGACAAGAAGGCCTTCTGGCGCCTGCCGACGCTGTACAAGACCCTGCAGGACAAGAACATCGCCGACAAGGTGCATGAAAAATTCCCGCTGATCATGACGTCCGGCCGGCTGGTCGAATACGAAGGCGGCGGCGAGGAAACCCGTTCCAACCCCTGGCTGGCCGAACTGCAGCAGGAAATGTTCATCGAGCTCAACCCCAGGGTGGCCGCTGAAAAAGGCATCCGCAACGGTGAACGCGCCTGGGTCAGCACGCCGACCGGCGCGCGGCTCAATGTGCAGGCGCTGGTCACCGAGCGCGTCGGACCCGACACGGTGTTCATGCCCTTTCACTTCTCTGGACGCTGGCAGGGCGCCGACATGCTGGCCTATTACCCCGCAGGCGCCGCGCCCGTGGTGCGCGGCGAGGCCATCAATACCGGCACGACCTACGGCTACGACAGCGTGACGATGATGCAGGAAACCAAGACAACCGTTTGCAATGTTGAACGCGCATAAGGAAGAACAAAAATGGCACGCATGAAATTTGTCTGTGACGCCGAGCGCTGCATTGAGTGCAACGGCTGCGTCACCGCCTGCAAGAACGAAAACGAAGTCCCGTGGGGGGTCAACCGCCGCCGCGTGGTCACGCTCAACGATGGCGTCCCCGGTGAAAAGTCCATCTCGGTGGCCTGCATGCATTGCAGCGACGCCCCCTGCATGGCGGTCTGTCCGGTCAACTGCTTCTACCGCACCGACGAAGGCGTGGTGCTGCACGACAAGGACATCTGCATCGGCTGCGGCTACTGCTCGTACGCCTGCCCGTTCGGCGCGCCGCAGTTTCCGTCCACCGGCACCTTTGGCGTTCGCGGCAAGATGGACAAATGCACCTTTTGCGCCGGCGGCCCCGAGGTCAACGGCAGCCAGGCCGAGTTCGAGAAATACGGACGCAATCGCCTGGCCGAAGGCAAGCTGCCCGCCTGCGCCGAGATGTGCTCGACCAAGGCGCTGCTGGCCGGCGATGGCGATGTGGTCGCCGACATCTTCCGCAACCGCGTCGTGCAGCGCGGCAAGGGCGCCGAAGTCTGGGGCTGGGGAACCGCCTACGGCTCCAAGCAGGCAGGCCAGCCGCCGGCAGGGGTGAAGTCATGAAGCGCGCCGGCATGCTTGTTCCGCTGCTGGCAGTGCTGGCGGCCTTGGCCGCCTGCGCTGAAAAACCGCAGACGCTGGGCAGCAACAAAAACCATGTCGCGCCCTACCAGGGCGCGCAGAACCAGTTTGTCGCACCGGGCTGGACGCCCACCGACAAAAAAAGCTGGGAGCAGGGGCTGAAAACCCGCATGCAGAACACCCAGAACGAGTACTCCAAGACATAAACAGATCGGAGTCCTTATGAAACATGCGCAGTTAGCTATATTTTTTGTAGCAATTGGCCTTGCTGGCGCGGCGGGCGCGCAAGCGCCTGCGGCGGCGGTGCAAGCGCCGGCGCCCGCGCTGGCCGCGCCTGTGCCCGGTGCGCCGGTTGCGGCGGGCGGCATCCAGGGCCAGAACATCTTCGACGTCAAGCCCGACGCCAGCCAGGACCCGGGTTATGCCAACCAGACCAACGCCGAGCGCGCCAAGGTCCAGCCCGGGAACAACGCGCCCATGTGGCGCCAGGTGGGCGAGGGCGTGACCGGCTACAGCAGCCTGCCCAAGAGCCAGGCGCCTGAAGCAGGCAACCTGATCCAGCCGTTCGTGCAGTACCCCGGCTCGCGCGTCACCAACGCCGGCGAGGCCTGGCGCCAGGTGCGCAACAACTGGCTGATTCCCTACGGCGGCGCCTTGCTGCTGATCGTGGTCGGCGCCATTGCCCTGTTCTACCTGGGCAAGGGCAGCATCAAGCAGCACGGCGCCAACACCGGCCGCAAGATCGAACGCTTCACACCGTTCGAGCGCTCGGCCCACTGGGCCAATGCCATCGCTTTTTGCATCCTGGCGATTTCCGGCATCGTGATGGCCTTCGGCAAATTCTTTGCGCTGCCGGTCATGGGCGGCCAGCTGTTCGGCTGGCTGGCCTATGCGCTGAAAAACCTGCACAACTTCGCCGGGCCGGTGTTCGCCGTGTCGCTGCTGGTGGTGTTTTTCACCTTCGTGCGCGACAACCTGCCCCGCAAGGGCGACCTGCACTGGCTGCTCAAGGGCGGCGGCATCCTGTCCGGGAAGGAAGTGCCCTCGCACCGCTTCAACGCGGGTGAAAAGCTGGTGTTCTGGGGCGGTGTGCTGTTCCTGGGCATGGTGGTGATCGGCTCGGGGCTGGTGCTCGACATGCTGGTGCCCGGCCTGCTGTACGAACGCAGCACCATGCAGATTGCCCACATGGTGCATGCCGTGGGCACGGTGCTGATGATGGCGATGTTCATCGGCCACATCTACATCGGCACGGTGGGCATGGAAGGCGCCTACCAGGGCATGAAGACCGGTTACGTCGACGAAACCTGGGCCAGGGAACACCACGAATTCTGGTACGACGACATCAAGGCCGGGCGTATTCCGGCGCAGCGCACCGAGCCTGCGGCGCCCGCCAGCCCTGCCGTGCAGGCCTAAACAAACGACTGAGAATCCGCATGAAAAAACTTCTGATCACCAGCCTGCTGCTGGGCGCCTGTTCCCTGGCGGCGGCCAAGCTCCCGCCGCCAACGCCCGAGGCCAAGGCCAAGTCCGACGAAGCCGCCGCCAAGGCCGTCTGGGCCGGCAAGGTCGATGCCTTCCAGCTGTGCCAGTCGCAGGACCGGGTGGCCGCCAGCTACCAGAAAACGGCCCAGGCCGCCGGCAAGGAAGTCAAGCCGGCGACGGCCACGCCGCCCTGTGCCGATCCGGGCGCCTTTACCTACGCATCGCCTGAAGCGCCCAAACCCCTGGAAGCCTCGGGCGCCCATTCGCCGGCTGACACCGCCGCCGCCCCCCCGAGCACCAAGGTGCCCGACGCGGTGTCCAATCCCAACAAGAAACCCTGAAACCGCACTTTTCCTCCAAAGGCCGGGCCGCAAGGTGCCGGCCTTTTTTACGGTAGCCTTCCCGCCATGACCCTTCCTTATCTGACGCAGGCCCAGGCCCCCTTGACCAGCGAAATCGATGCGGTCAACGAATTCGGCGCACTGCAAAAAGTCTCGATCCCGGCCGAGCGCGCACTGACGGTCTATGTCGACAAGCGCGAGCTGGTCACGCTGATGACGCTGGGGGCCAACCCCGAACTGCTGGTGCTGGGCTACCTGCGCAACCAGCGCCTGGTGCGGGACGTGGCCGACATCGAGTCGGTCACCGTCGACTGGGACGTGGGCGCCGCCGCCGTCAAGACGGTGCGCGGCATCGAGGACATCGAGGAAAAAACCGCGCACCGGGTGGTCACGACCGGGTGCGGGCAGGGCAGCGTGTTTGGCGGCCTGATGGACGAGGTGGACCAGATTGCGCTGCCCGCCGCCGCCTGCATCACCCAGGGCCAGCTCTACGGGCTGGTCAACACCATCCGGCTCAAGGAAACCACCTACAAATCGGCCGGGTCGGTGCATGCCTGCGCGCTGTTTTCGACCGCTTCGGGCGAGGCGGACCTGCTGCTGTTTGTCGAGGATGTGGGCCGGCACAATGCCATCGACACCATTGCCGGCTGGATGTGGATGAGTATGGCCCCCACGCTCCCCACTGCGTGTGGTTCGCTGCCCCCCGAGGGGGCCACTGCGCCTGCGGCCCGGCGAAGCCGGTTCCGCGGCCCTGACTTGGCGGGCGCAGATGCCCGCG
>JAQGMN010000453.1 GCA_028292345.1 Polaromonas sp.
TCTGGCCGTAGACCATGACGTTCTTGCCGCCGGTCAGCCGGTGCATGTCGATGCGGTGGCGTTCGCCCTTGAACAGCATGTCGAAGCCGCCGTGCACCAGGCCTTCGCGGTGCATGCGCCCGCCCACACCCACCTCGTCGAGCAGGTCCATGCTGACCTGCTCGAGCACGCCGGCGCGGATGCGCGTCAGCACATAGTCGCCGCTCTGGCGTTCAAGCACGATGGCGTCGATGCCGGCCTTGTGCAGCAGCTGGCCGAGCAGCAGGCCCGAGGGGCCGGCGCCGATGATGGCAACCTGGGTACGCATGTTTTGTCTCCTTGATGGGGCCGTGTTGTGGACTGGACCGGGCGGGCCTGGACCCCGCCTTTTCGATGCAGGCCCAAGCTTAGGCGCCTGGGCAAAACCCGGCCAGCGGCTTTCGGCCAGCTTTGCGCGATGACCGGTGTTGATGTGCGATGATCGCGCAATGGTCGCTGCCAAAACCCTTTCTCCACCCGCTGCGTCCGGCGAGCCCGGCGCCATTCCCATTGCGAGGGCCGACAAGATTGAAGGCATGGCCAAGGGCATGGCGGTGCTCGAAGCGTTCGACACCCAGCGCCAGCGGCTCAATGCCACGCTGGCGGCCGAGCGCGCCGGCATCACCCGGGCTGCTGCGCGCCGCCATCTGCTGACGCTGGCGCACCTGGGCTACCTGGAAACCGACGGCAGCTACTTCTGGCTGGCGGCCAAGGTGCTGCGCTTTTCCGGCAGCTACCTGGCCACGGCCCGGCTGCCGCGCGCCGTGCAGCCGACGCTCAACCGGCTGGCGCTGCAGACGCGCGAATCGTTCTCGGCGGTGGTGCTCGACGGCAACGAGGTGGTCATCGTGGCCCGCAGCGGCTTTGAATGGAAACGCACGCCCGATGACAAGGCGCCGCCCGCCGGCATGCTGCTGGCCTACGGGCTGCACCTGGGCGCGCGCCTGCCCAGCCACGCGACGTCCACCGGACGGGTGCTGCTGGCGGCCTGGCCCGGTCCGCAGTTCGATGCCTGGCTGCAAAACCGGGTGGACAGCGGGGGTCTGCCAAGGCTCACGGTGCACACGGTCACCGACCCGCACAAGCTCCGGGAACTGGTGGACCAGGTGCGGCGCGACGACTGCTGCGTGAGCAGCGAGGAGCATGAACTCAGCGTCCATGCGCTGGCCGTTCCGTTGCGCGACATGCAGGGGCGGACCGTGGCGGCGCTCAATGTGGTGACGTCCCCGCAGCGGCTGACGGCGCACGCCCTGCGCCAGGACCTGCTGCCGCTGCTGCTCGATGCGGCGCGCGAACTGCGCCCGCTGCTTTGACCGCGCGGTATAAACTCATCGGCCATGCAGCACGCGCTGCGCCTGAATCGCCTACATGCCCCCTGACGACATTGCCCGCCTGGCCCTTGAGGCCTTCGACCACGCCGTGGACGCTTCCGGCTCCTTTCGCGACCGGCCCGGCCAGCGGCTGATGGCCGAGATGGTGGCCCGCACCTTCAGCGTCGCCACGCTGGGCCGCGTCGAGGACGACGGCGACGAACCCATCCGTGCCATCGCGGTGGTGCAGGCGGGCACCGGCGTGGGCAAGTCGCTGGCCTACTGCGCGCCGGCGATCGCGGCCGCCCTGGCGCGCAACACCCGGGTGATGATCTCGACAGCCACCGTCGCGCTGCAGGAGCAGCTGGTCAACAAGGACCTGCCGGCGCTGGCCGCGCTGATGCCGCAGGCATTCAGGTTCGGCCTGGCCAAGGGCCGGGGCCGCTATGTCTGCAAGCTCAAGCTGTCGCGCCATGCGGGCGACGCCGACCCCGCCGATGACGACGACCTGTTCGCCGACGAACTGGCGGCCGCCGCCCCGCTGCATGTGATGGAGGCGCGGGCGGTGTTCTATGCCGCGCTGGTGCGCGATTTGTCCAGCGGCGTGTGGGACGGCGACCGCGACAACCTTTCCCAGCCGCCCGAGTCCGACCTGTGGTCGCCCGTGGCGGCCGAGGCCAGTTCCTGCACCGGCAAGCACTGCCCGGTCTTCAACCAGTGCACTTATTACGAAAAGCGCAAGGAACTGGTCGGCGCCCAGGTGATCGTGGTGAACCACGACCTGCTGATGTCTTCGCTCGGTTCGCGCATGCTGCCCGAACTGGACAACTGCCTGCTGGTGCTCGATGAAGGGCATCATCTGCCGGCCGTGGCGCTCGACCATTTCGCCGCGTCGATGGACCTGAGCCGCACCTTGTGGATCGAGACGTTGGCCAACCGCGCGCGCCGCATCGGCGGGCTGATGACGGTGTCCGAATCGGCCGACGTGCCGCGCCTGGCCGCGCAGCTGCGCCAGGGCATGGTGGACCTGAGCCGCCTGCTGATGGACCTGCATGGCCAGGCTTTCAATGAAACGCGCGCCACGCAGGGGCCGGTGCGCTTTCGCCTGCCGCGCGGGGTGCTTCCTGACGCGCTGGACGAACCGCTGCGGCTGGTCCACCTGCTGGCCGAAAGCTTCCTGGCGGTGCTGACCACCATTGCCAAGGCCCTGCGCACCGCCATGCGCGACCAGCCCGACGAGGCGCGGCGCCTGTCCATCCTGTATGCCCAGCTGGGCATGCTCTCGCCCCGGCTGGAGAAAGTCCAGGCCACGGCCGAATTGCTGCTCAAGGCCCCCGGCAACGACCAGGACAGCGTGCCGGTCGCCAAATGGTTCACGCTGGAGACCGGCCAGGGCGGGCTGGACAGCGGCCTGGTGGTCATCAAGGCGCATGCCAGCCCGATCCTGCCGGGCAGCACGCTGCGCCACCATTTCTGGTCGCGGGTGCGCGCCGCGGTCGTCACGTCGGCCACGCTGACCAGCTGCGGGCAGTTCGACTTCTACCTGCGCGAATCCGGCCTGGACCAGGACCCGGCCGCCAGCGCGCTGGAAGTCGCCAGTCCGTTCGACTATGCCCGCCAGGGGCGCTTCGTGACGGTCGAAACCGTGGCCGACCCCCGGCAGGCCGAAGCCTTCACCGCTGAAATGGTCGGCTCGCTGCTGGGCGACCTGGCGCTGGTCGAGCACGGCGCGCTGTGCCTGTTTACCTCGCGCGAGCAGATGCGCGTGGCGGTGGCGGCGCTGGCGGGCAGGCTTAAAGACACGGTGCTGGTGCAGGGCGAACTGCCGCGCGCGCTGCTGCTCAGCCGCCACCGCGCGCGGGTCGAGTCCGGCGCGGCTTCGGTCATCTTCGGCATGCAGTCCTTTGGCGAAGGCCTGGACCTGCCGGGGCAACTGTGCGAATCGGTGTTCATTGCCAAGCTGCCGTTCGCGCCGCCGGACGATCCGGTCGGCGAGGCGCGCGCCGAGTGGCTGCGCTCCGTCGGCCGCGACCCGTTCAGCGAACTGGTGGTGCCGGCCACGGCGATCCGGCTGGCGCAATGGGCCGGGCGCGCCATCCGCACGGAAACCGACCGGGCCTTCGTCTATTGCTACGACCGCCGGCTGGTCAACACGGCCTATGGCCGGCGCTTGCTGGAGGGGCTGCCGGCTTTTGCCCAGCAGCGCCGCAGCGCGGCGGGACGGGTGTCGCCCGCCTGAAACGGGCAGGCCGCTGCGGCTTCAGCGCATCCGTTGCAGCCCACCCACAAGCTTTCAGCACAAAACAGGCCGGTTGCGCAAGCGCAGCCTGCATAAGCAGCTATTCATTCCATAGCAAGTAATTTTCAGGCGCTTTGGGCGCCGCAGTGAAAAAGCGGGGCAGCCGGCGCTAGACGCCCAGGTACTGCTGCAGCAGCTCCGGCCGGTCATGCAGTTCCTGCGAGCTGCCCTCGAACACCACCTCGCCCTTGACCAGGATCACGTTGCGGTCGGTGATCTGGCTGACATGCTTCCAGTTCTTGTCGACCACGACGCTGCTGATGCCGGTGTCCCGCACCAGCTGGCAGATGCGCCAGATCTCGCGCGCGATCAGCGGCGCCAGGCCCTCGGTGGCCTCGTCCAGGATCAGCACGTCCGGATTCGTCATGAGCGCGCGGCCGATGGTCAGCATTTGCTGCTCGCCGCCGCTGAGCTGCTGGCCGCCGTGGCCGAGCCGCTCCTTGAGCCGGGGAAAGGTGTCGAGCACCCGGTCGTAGGTCCAGTCGCGCTGGCCCCGCGTGCCCGCGCGCGCGGCCATCTTCAGGTTTTCCACCACGCTCAGGTTGCCGAAGATGCCCCGGCCCTCGGGCACATAGGCGATGCCGAGCCGGGCGATCTCATAGGGCGGGCGCCCGGTCATCGCCTGGCCGGCAATCTCGACCGAGCCGGAGCGGGGCCTGACCAGCCCCATGATGCTTTTGAGCAGCGTGCTCTTGCCCATGCCGTTGCGGCCCATCAGGCCGATGGTCTCGCCGCGCGCCACGCTGAAGCTGAGGTCGCGCAGGATGTGGCTGGCGCCGTAGTAGGTGTTGATCTTTCGGGCGTTGACCAGCAGGTCGGCGGGGGCGGTGCGGTGCGTCGTCATGGCTGTTCTTCCCCGATTTCTTCGCCCAGGTAGGCGGCCTGCACGCCGGCGTCCAGCCGGATCTGCGCCGGCGTGCCGCTGGCGATGACCTGGCCGTTGACCATGACCGTCAACTGGTCGGCCAGGCTGAACACCGCGTCCATGTCGTGCTCGACCAGCAGCATGCCGTGTTTTTTTTTCAGGCCGTGCAGCAGGCCGATCATGCGTTCGGCTTCCTGCGCGCCCATGCCGGCCAGCGGCTCGTCGAGCAGCAGCACCTGCGGATCGGTGGCCAGCGTCATGGCGATTTCCAGCTGGCGCTGTTCGCCGTGGCTGATCGTGCCGGCCATGCTACGCATCCTGTTTTTCAAGCCGGAAAGCTCGATAGCGCTTTCTGCGCGTGCATTGACAGCTACAAAATCGGTAGCGCGCCGGAGCCACCGGAAGGCGTGCGGCGCACGCGATTGCGCCGCCAGCCGGACGTTTTCCCAGACGGTGAAGGGCAGGAAAATATTGGTCTTCTGGTAGCTGCGCCCGAGCCCCTGGACTGAAATCTTTTCCGGGCTCCAGCCGGTGACATCCTGCCAGCCGAGCACGACGGAGCCGGACGTCGGCGGCAGATCGCCGGACAGCAGGTTGGTCAGCGTGGACTTGCCCGCGCCGTTGGGTCCGATGACCGCATGGATGCGGCCGCGCCACAAATCAATCGACACGTCGTTGACCGCCGCGAGCCCGCCAAAGCGCTTGGTCAGGCCCCTGGCGCTGAGAAGCACCTCGCTCATGCCGCTTCCTTGCGCTCGTCGGAAAGTGCCGGCGTGCGCGGGCGGGCCTTGCCCAGCCGCTCGACCAGCCCCAGCAGGCCGCGCGGCGCGAAGGTCACCAGCAGCACGATGAACAGGCCCATCCACAGCTGCCAGTGCTTGCCCAGGTTGACGCTGCCGACCTGCGGCAGGTCCTTGAAGACATGCAGCAGGTATTCGAAGGCGAAGGCGCCGACGATGGCGCCGGCAATGTTGCCCATGCCGCCGAGCACGACCATCATGATGGTGTGCGCGCTCATCTGAAAGCCCATGAGTTCGGGGTTGATGTAGCCGGTCTGCGCGCCCCACAGGTAGCCCGCCAGCCCGGCCAGGCTGCCGGCCAGCGTGAAGGCGGTGAGCTTGTAGCCGAAGGTGGCAAAACCCATCGCCCGCATGCGGTGCTCGTTGACGCGGATGCCCGCCAGCGCCCGGCCGAACGGGCTCCAGAGCAGGCGCCGCAGGAACACATAGACCGCCAGCAGGGCAGCCAGCGTGAAATAGTAGAGCGTGCGCTTGCTGTCCAGCTCGAACGGCACCCAGCCGAACACCGACGCGTCGGGCCTGAAATTGATGTAGAGCCCGTCCGAGCCGCCCAGCGCCTTGTTGTCGAAGAACAGGAAGAACACCATCTGCGCGAACGCCATGGTGACCATGATGAAGTAGATGCCGCGTGTGCGCACGGCAAAAAAGCCGATGACCAGCGCCGCCAGCCCCGAGGCCAGCACGGCGGCCGGCAGGGTCCACCACAGGCTGACCGGCTCGCCCTGGGGCGTCAGGAAAGCCAGCGCATAGCCGGCCAGCCCGAAATAGGCGGCATGGCCGAGCGAGACCAGGCCGGTCACGCCCTGCAGCAGGTCCAGGCTCATGGCAAAGATCGCCATGATCATCATGCGCGTGACCATTTCGGTGTAGAAATCGGTCCCGGCAAAGGGAAAGGCGAGCAGCGCCACCAGGCCAAGTGCCAGCGCGACCTGCACGCCGCGCGGCAGGATTTCAAGGTTGGCTTGGATCATTGCTTGAACAGGCCTTCGGGTTTGTACAGCAGCACGACCGCCATCAGGATATAGACCAGCATGCCGGCCACCTGCGGCAGCAGCACCTTGCCGAAGGTGTCGACCAGGCCGACCAGCAGCGCGGCGACCAGGGCGCCGCGCACCGAGCCGATGCCGCCGATGACCACCACCACGAAGCACATGATCAGCACCTGCGAGCCCATGTTCGGATAGACGCTGGCGACCGGCGCGGCAATCATGCCCGCCACCGCCGCCAGCCCGACGCCCAGCGCGAACACCACCGCATGGATCAGCTTGATGTTCACGCCCAGCGCTTCGGCCATGTCCCGGTTGAAGGCGCCGGCGCGTATCTTCATGCCCAGGCGGGTCTTGGAAATCAGGAAATACAGGCCGGCCGCGAGCGCCAGGCACATGCCCGACATGAACAGGCGGTACACCGGGTACGAGAGGTTGTCGGTCAGTGGAATCGACCCGCCCAGCAGTTCGGGAATCGGCACGCCGTGCACATCGTCGCCCCATACGATGGAGCGCAGTTCTTCAAAGATATAGATCAGCCCGAAGGTCAGCAGCACCTGGTCAAGGTGGTCGCGGTCGTAGAAATGCCGAAACAGCAGCCATTCGAGCGCCAGGCCGAACAGCACCGACAGCGCCGCGCCGACCACAATGGCCAGCGCCAGGCTGCCGAATTGCGCACTGAGCGACCAGGCCAGGTAGGCGCCCAGCATGTAGAAACTCCCGTGCGCCAGATTGACCACGCCCATGATGCCGAAGATCAGCGTCAGGCCGGCCGCCAGCATGAACAGCAGCAGCCCGTACTGCACGCTGTTCAGAAGCTGAATGAAAAAGTTGGCGATATCCATCGGTGGTCTAGAAGCGAAAAGTGGTTGACAGAAGATCCGAGCAGCGATGGGTGAGAGGCGTTTCTCAGCAAGCAGGGGCCGCGGAATCGGCTTCGCCGGGCCGCAGGCGCAGCGGCCCCCTCGGGGGGCAGGGAGTTACACGCAGTGAACGACCGTGGGGGCCATTTTCAGGCTACATCCTGCAGCCAACGCCCGAGTCGGACAAGGCTTTGGCCGCTATGCCGATCACCTTGTTTTCCTTGTTCTCGACCACGCGCAGGTAGATGTCCTGCACCGGGTTGTGCGCCTTGCTCATGGTCCACTTGCCGCGCGGGCTGTCGATGGTGGCGCCTTCCATGGCCTTGTACAGGGCGGGCTTGGCGCTCAGGTCGCCCTTGACCGCATTCGCCCCCTGGATGAGCAGCAGGCCGGTGTCGTAGCCCTGCACCGCGTACACGTCGGGCTGGCTGCGAAAGGCCTTCACATAGTCCAGCCGGAACTGCTTGTTGCGCGGCGTGTCCAGCGAGTCGCTGTAATGCATGGTGGTGATGATGCCCTCGGCCGCCGGACCCGCCGCGTCGAGCACGCCTTCGGTCAGGAAACCCGAACCGTACAGCGGGATTTTTCCCTTCAGGCCGGCAGCGGCATAGTCGCGGATGAATTTGGCAGCGCCGCCGCCGGCAAAGAAGCAGGCCACGGCATCGGGCTTGAGCGCCGCGATTTCGGTCAGCAGCGCCTGGAACTCGACATTGGGAAAGGGCAGGCCGAGTTCCTTGACGATGGTGCCGCCCGCCGCCGTGTAGCTTTCCTTGAAGCCTTCAAAGGCCTCGTCGCCGGCCGCATACTTCCAGGTGATCCAGACGGTTTTTTTATGGCCCTTGTCCATCATGACCTTGCCCAGCGCCCGCGTCGGCTGCGAATTGCTGAAGGAGGTGCGGAACACGTTGGGCGCGCACAGGCCGCGGGTGGCGGCATGCACGCCGGCATTGGGAATCAGGCACAGCACGCCGCTGTCGCGGGCGACTTTCTGGATGCCCATCTGCACGCCCGAATGCACGGTGCCGACCAGCACATCGACCTTGTCGCGCTGCACCAGCTTGCTGGCGTTTTCAATGCCCTTGGACGGCTCCGACTCGTCATCGACCTTGAAGTATTCGATCTCGCGGCCGCCGAGCTTGCCGCCCTGTTCATTGATCGCCATGCGAAAGCCGTTTTCAATCGCCACGCCGAGCTGGCTGAAGGTTCCGGTGTAAGGCAGCATGAATCCCACCCGGACCTTGCCCGACTGAGCGCGAACAATTCCGGGCAGCAGCAGGCCGGTGGAGGCGGCGCCAATCACGGCAGCGCTGCGGGTGAGGACCAGACGACGAGTGGACATGCAATTCCTTGGTGGGTGACAGGTATGCGGCAAATATAAGGCAGCGGGCTGTTGCCAGCCCTAGTGTAAAACCCGAGCTTCAGAAGTGAATTGTTTAACTGTAAAGTATTCGCAGGATGCTTTTCCTGCCGGGACTGGGTGCTTATGATAGCCAGGACGTATTTCCATACGCCTCTGAATCCAAAGGATATTCATGGACAACGAAACGCTTTTTGCTGGGTACCAGGCCTTGACCCTCAAGCGCCATCCGCACGGCATTCTTGAAATTGTGATGGGGGCGGCGCAAAGCGCCAACGGCAAGCTGTCCACTGCCGACCATAACCTTCACCGCGAGTTGTCCACCATCTGGCTGGACATCGACAAGGACCCGAAAACCCGCGTCGCCATCATCCGGGGCGAGGGCCGCGGCTTTTCCGCCGGCGGCGACCTGGGGCTGGTGGAAGACATGGCCAACGACTTCAACGTGCGCGCACGCGTCTGGCGCGAAGCGCGCGACCTGGTCTACAACGTCATCAACTGCTCCAAGCCCATTGTCTCGGCCATGCACGGACCGGCCGTGGGCGCCGGCCTGGTGGCCGGGCTGCTGGCCGACATTTCGATTGCTGCCAAAACCGCCCGGATCATCGATGGCCACACCCGCCTGGGCGTGGCCGCTGGCGACCATGCGGCCATCGTCTGGCCGCTGCTGTGCGGCTTGGCCAAGGCCAAGTACTACCTGCTGCTGTGCGAGGCGGTGTCCGGTGAGGAAGCCGAGCGCATCGGCCTGGTGTCGCTGGCAGTCGATGAAGCGGACCTGCTTGCGAAGGCTTTCGAGGTGGCCGAACGCCTGGCAAAAGGCTCGCCCTCTGCCATCCGCTGGACCAAGTACGCGCTGAACAACTGGCTGCGGCTGGCCGGGCCGACCTTTGACGCGTCGCTGGCGCTTGAATTCATGGGCTTTTCAGGCCCGGATGTGCATGAAGGCATTGCCTCCCTGCGAGGCCGGCGTGAGCCCCGTTTCGATGCGTCCAGTCCTTTTTAGCCGGTGGCGCGACAGCAGCGCAGTCGCTCTTTTCACGAGCGAGGGCCCGCGGCGCCAGACGCGCTGGCTTGCGGCAGGGCGTATTTGAGCCAGGCGCGGCACCATTGGGCGCCGCTTGTCTCGGGATGCGTGCCATCGCTTGAGTCGAGGAAGCAGATGTCGCCGATGCGCTGGGCGCCCAGGTCCTGCAGCCGCTCGTCAAAGCGCTTTCCGCCAAAGCCGTAGGTTTGCGCATGCGCCATGCTGTCGCCCAGTGCCAGCACGCCATAACGCACATGGCCCAGAAACCGGGCTTGCGTTTCCAGTGATTGAAAAAGCATCTGCGCATTGTCCGGAACATCGCCCGCGCCATAGGTGGAAATGCACACCAGAAAGAGCACGTCGGCGGTTTTCTCGGCATCGAAAACATGGATGTCCAGGCCGTCCATCCATTCAACCTCGACAGGGTCGGCCAGGTCGGCACATTCCATCTGAATGGCCTGCGCCACATGGTCAGCCGTGTGCGTCATGCTGCCGACCAGGATTTTGAGTTTCATCGGGGAGGGGTCCGGGGGGTTGGGAATGCAGGCCGTTGATGCAAGCTGGACACTAAGTATATTTCCCCAGCGACAGCCCTCGGATGCGTGCATGGCTTGCCAGGCAGTAAAAGACGGGTGGACAGTAAAAAGTTTGACAAGTCTCCAGGCAGCGCATTTATACAGACTATAATAATCAACTTGTCGGAGTGTGGCGCAGTCTGGTAGCGCACCTGGTTTGGGACCAGGGGGTCCAAGGTTCGAATCCTTGTACTCCGACCAAAAATCAATAAAAAAGCTCACTTTGTGGGCTTTTTTTATATCTGTCCGTAGCTCAGTTGGATAGAGCATCAGCCTTCTAAGCTGAGGGTCGGGGGTTCGATCCCCTCCGGACAGACCA
>JAQGMN010000020.1 GCA_028292345.1 Polaromonas sp.
CCGGCGTGAGGCCGTAGGCTTGCAGCACAGAAGCATCCAGCTCGTCGTGCAGTTCCTTCAGCACGCTGACCAGGCCTTGCGTGTGGATGGTTTTTTCCTTGGCCGAGAGCGGCCGGCCTTCGCGCAGCGCTTCAAGCACGTTGTAGGTGCCGGTCAGCGTGAGGCCGGGGCTGGCGGCCTGCTGGCGCTTGCGGTGCGCGTCGATCTGCTCGGCCAGCGAAGCGATGCGCTGGCGCAATTCAGGGGTCAAGCCGGTGTCTTCGTCAGGGAAGGGGAAGGTTTCGAAGCAGCGGGTTTTGTTGTAGCGCGGATCGTTGCCTACGCCAAGCCTTCCGCCGACAGCCAAGGCCCACGCTTCATGCACGCGGCTGGACAGCACGCCAAGATGAAACGCATCGTTGCTGGCGATGGCGATCAGTGCGTTGTCGGGCAGGACGGCTGCGTCCAGAAACTGGAAAAGGCGGTGCTTGGCGGTTTCGGCCGTGGCGATGTAGCGGGGCAGGCCGGCGAGTTGTTGGCGCATTACTTTGCGCGGCTCGCCGTGAATCCACCAGTTGTCCCGATAGGTGGCGCGGTTATTCTGGTCTCGCTCTGGTTTCACCCGTTCCAGCAGCCATTGGTAAACCGCCGGAAATTGAGTCCGCGCCTGTTCCGCGCTCAGGCCGAACAGGTCGATGACCTTCACGCCGCGAGGTGCGTCGGTCAGGTCGCGGCCGTTGCGGTAGTCGCGGATGATGGTTGGCGGCGTCCGCTGGCCCCCACCCCCAACCCTCCCCCAGCGGGGGAGGGAGCAAGAGGGCGGCTTCTTCGGGCGTGACCATGAACCCGCCTCCAAAGAGTTGAACGCCCCGGTTGCTCAGGCTTTCATTGGCCAGCAGCGCCCCGGCCGCCGCCACATTGGCCCCAACGCTCAAATCTGCAGAGATCAGCCCGGTGCTCTCAAGCAGCGTCACGCTTACTTCGCCAAACTCGCCGGTCTGTTCACTGGTCACGCTGAGCAGCCGGGCGGGCACGGCTTCAACCGCCGCCTTGCCCGCGCTGACGGCGGCGCCCTCGCGGCTGCCCACCGTCATGGCGATGCGCACCGCCGCGCCGTTGGCGCTGTCCACCCACGGATGGTCGGGAATGGCAAAGCTGATCGCCACGCCCTGGCCCAGCGCGGCCTGCACCACGCGGCGGTTGAAGGTTTGCCGCAGGCTGTTGGTGGTGATCAGCCCGAAGCGGCGAACCGCGCCGCTGGCCAGCAGGGCGCTGGCGCGGCTCCACCAATACATCACGAAGTCGGCGCTTTCGGGCACTTCGGGCCAGGCGCCGCGCAGCGCCTGCACATAGCCGTCGCCCAGCGCGGCGCGCAGGGTGCTGGCGCCAATGAAGGGCGGGTTGCCGACGATGAAGTCGGCTTCCGGCCATTCAGCCTGCGCCGGCTGGTGGTAGCGCCACTGCGGCACCAGCGCGGCCTCGTCGGGCACCAGCGCGCCGGTGACCGGGTGCGGTTTGAAGGTCTTGCCGTCCCAGCGGCTGAGCAGCCGGCCGTCGGCGCCGCAGGCCAGTTCGCTGGACTGCCAGGCGAGCACGGCGTCGCGGTGCGCGATGTTGCCGTAGTCGTGCACCACGGGTTCGGCCACGGCGTTGTTCCCGCGCGTGCGGATGTGCCACTGCAGGTAGCCGATCCACAGCACCAGCTCGGCCATGGCGGCGGCGCGTTCGTTCAGTTCGATGCCCAGCAGTTGCCGGGGCGTGACGGTTTCGCCTTCAAAGCCGAGCCGGTCCTGGCTTTCGCCCAGGTCGGCCAGCTGGTTGACGACCTCGCCTTCAAGGCGCTTCAGGTGCTCCAGCGTGACGTAGAGAAAGTTTCCGCTGCCGCAGGCCGGGTCCAGCACGCGGGTGCCGCACAGCTGGTGGTGGAACTTGCGCACTTCCAGCCGGGCTTCTTCGAGCTTGCTGTCGGCCGCCTTGCCGCTCAGCTCGGCCGCTTCGTGCGCCAGCACCAGCGCGGCGGCCTGGGCATTGGCCCAGTCGGCGCGCAGCGGCTCGATCACCGTGGGCAGCACCAGCCGCTCGACGTACGCGCGCGGCGTGTAATGCGCGCCCAGCGCATGGCGCCCAGCGCATGGCGCTCGGCGGGGTCGAGCGCGCGCTCCAGCAGCGTGCCGAAGATGGCCGGCTCGACCTCGCGCCAGTTGCTGTTGGCCGCCAGGATCAGGCCGTCGATCTGCTCGGTGTTGAGCAGCAGGCTGTACGCGCCGTGGCTGGAGTTTTTGAACAGTTTGCCGTTGAAGCGCAGCACCTGCGTGGCCAGCGCGGCGCAAAAGCCGCCGCTGTCCATGTCGGCCCAGAGCACGCGCAGCATGTGCTGCAAGGTGCCGGGCTGGGCGCGGTGGGTCTGCAGCAGCTGCAAAAACGCCCCCTTGGGCAGCAGGCCGACGTCTTCGGCAAACATTGAAAACAGCGAGCGCGTGAGAAAGGCGGCGACGTGGTCGGGCTTGTGGCTGCTCCGCTCCAGCGAACGGGCCAGGCCGGCGAGCTGCCCGGCGACCTGCCGCGTCACGCGGGCGCTGGCGCGGCTGGGGTCCAGGCTGCCCGGGTCTTGCCAGATGCGGCGCAGGATGCCCCGAACGTCGCTTTTTCGCAGGTCGGCCAGCAGCAGCCGGTGGCTGCGCGGGTCGGGAAACGGCGTGTAGGTGGCGCCGCTGCGGCTGAATTCGGAATACAGCTCGATCACGTTGCCGACATCGACCACCAGCAGGAAGGGCGGCCGGCCCTCGGCGGCGGGCAGGGCGCGCGCATAGCCTTCGGCCTGGGCGCGGGCGCGCAGCAGGGCGTCGTCAAAACCCCGGGTGTGGCCGGCGGCCCGGAGCTTTTTGGCTTCGAGCACAAAGTGGCCGCGCCGGTAGCAGTCGATGCGGCCGGGCGTGGTGCTGCCGTCGCCGTGGCTGAAGGTGACGGGCCGCTCGAACATGTAGTCCTGCTCTGGCGTGGGGTGCGGGCTGGCCAGGCCGAGCAGGTCGCACAGCTCGCGCACAAAGCTCTGCGCGGTGGACAGTTCGCTGGCGGCGACGCCTTGCCAGCGTTCGACGAAGGTCTGGGCGGCGGCGTTCTGGGTGGCTTCCTGGGCTTGGCTGGCTGGCGTGGGGGCGTTTTGCATCGCTGGATGATAGCGGGCGGGTTACGGTTGCTTACTTTGCCTGGTTTTGCTCCTTCCCCCGCTGGGGGAAGGCTGGGATGGGGGCTGGCGGAGGCCGCACTCCAGCCGCCGGTCTTTGTTGGGGCCGTCGGGCTGCCAGGGGTTTGATGGGGCCGGATTCGGATTCGGATTCGGGGAGGCCCCCATCCCCGCCTTCCCCCAGAGGGGGAAGGAGTCAGAGCAGTTTGGCTTGAAAAAATGTGTGCCTATGCTGGGCAAAGGCGGGTGCAAGTCCGAAGGTCTATCGACCGCTGGCTTCCAACCGCCGCACGCGCTCGCGCAGGTCACCCAGTTCATCGAGCAGTTCCAGCGCCAGCGCGGCGCCGGCCAGGTTCACGCCCAGGTCGCTTTCGAGCCGCAGCGCCACGCGGGCGCGGTGCAGGTGGACGCCGGTGAAGCGCCATTCATCCGGCGCGGTGCCGGCCGGCGCCAGCAGGCCCTCGTCCACCAGCTCGACGATGCGCCCGGCCTGCGCGGCGCAGGCGCGGCACAGGTCGTCCAGGCTCAGTTCGGTCTGGTCTTCGAGGATGAGTGC
>JAQGMN010000050.1 GCA_028292345.1 Polaromonas sp.
CAAGCGCAACAACGTCGTGCTGTCACGCCGTGCGGTTGTCGAAGCGTCCATGGGCGAAGAACGCGCCAAGCTGATGGAAACCCTGAAGGAAGGTTCTTCCGTCAAGGGCATCGTCAAGAACATCACCGAATACGGAGCGTTCGTTGACCTCGGCGGCATCGACGGTTTGCTGCACATCACCGACATGGCCTGGCGCCGTGTCCGTCATCCAAGCGAAGTGGTGACGGCTGGCCAGGAAATCGTGGCCAAGATCCTGAAGTTCGACACCGAAAAGAACCGTGTCTCCCTGGGTCTGAAGCAGATGGGCGACGACCCATGGATGGGCGTGAACCGCCGCTACCCGCAATCGACCCGCCTGTTCGGCAAGATCACCAACATTGCCGACTACGGCGCGTTCGTGGAACTCGAACCCGGCATCGAAGGCCTGGTCCATGTGTCCGAAATGGACTGGACCAACAAGAATGTGGCACCGAGCAAGCTCGTGGCGCTGGGCGACGAAGTCGAAGTCATGGTCTTGGAGATCGACGAAGACAAGCGCCGCATCAGCCTGGGCATGAAGCAGTGCAAGGCCAACCCATGGCAGGAGTTCGCCGTGGAAACCAAGCGCGGCGACCGCGTCAAGGGTCCGATCAAGTCGATCACCGACTTCGGCGTCTTCGTGGGCCTGGCTGCCGGTATCGACGGCCTGGTTCACCTGTCCGACCTGTCTTGGAACGAGCCCGGCGAAGCCGCCGTTCGCAACTACAAAAAGGGCCAGGAAGTCGAAGCGATCGTGCTGGCTGTCGATGTGGATCGCGAACGCATCTCGCTGGGCATCAAGCAGCTGGATTCCGACCCGTTCACCACCTTCGTGTCGATCAACGACAAGGGCGCGATCGTGACCGGCAAGGTCAAGACAGTTGACGCCAAGGGCGCCGAGATCGATTTGGGCGAAGACATCATCGGTTACCTGCGCGCCAGCGAAATCAGCCGTGACCGCGTCGAAGACGCACGCAACGTGCTGAAAGAAGGCGACGAAGTGTCGGCAGTCGTGGTCAATGTGGATCGCAAGACCCGCAACATTCAGCTGTCGGTCAAGGCCAAGGACAACGCCGACCAGCAGGAAGCCATGGCAACGCTCAGCCAGCAGTCGTCGCGCGAAAGCGCCGGCCTCACCAGCCTGGGCGCCCTGCTGCGCGCCAAGCTGGACAGCAACGAGAAGTAAATAGCTTGCGGGACAGACCATGCAACGCAGCAACGCTGCCTGCATGCTCTGTCCCCAACATGCCAGACCCCTATGACTCGAAGCGACTTAGTCGAAGAACTGGCAGCCCGATTCGGCCAGCTGACGCACCGTGATGCCGAACTGGCGGTCAAGACGCTTCTTGACGCCATGGGTGACACTCTCGTGCGCGGCAACCGGATTGAAATCAGGGGTTTTGGCAGTTTTTCCATCAATCGTCGCCCTCCCCGCATGGGGCGCAATCCCCGATCCGGGGAAAGCGTCGCAATTCCTGAAAAGCGGGTGCCGCATTTCAAACCGGGCAAGGCGCTGCGCGAAGCGGTCGATGCCCGAACGGAAGAATTGCTGAAGGTCACGCCTTCGAATTGAGCATTGGGCTTCACTCCGGATGGGCTGGCTACAATTGCCAGTCCACTCCGGGAATTGCCAGTGAAATACCTGATGTGGCTGCTCAAGGCAGCCATTTTTTTTACCCTTTTTGCTTTTGCGCTGAACAACCAGCAAACGGTTGCAGTGCATTTCTTTTTTGGCACCTTGTGGCAGGCGCCACTGGTGCTGGTGGTGCTCGTCACCTTTGCCTGCGGACTTTCAATGGGTATTTTGGTCATGATGCCGCGCTGGTGGAAAAAACGAAAAACCACCCTCGCCCCGGCATCGGCTGCAATGCCGGATGAGCCCGAGAACAACCCCGTCCCGCTTCAACATGGAATTTGATTTCACCTGGGTTCTGCTCGGATTTCCGATTGCCTTCACGCTGGGCTGGCTGGCTTCCCGGCTGGACCTGCGTCAACTCCGCATCGAGAACCGGCAGGCACCCAAGGCCTATTTCAAGGGACTCAACTTCCTGCTCAACGAGCAGCAGGACCAGGCCATTGATGCCTTCATTGAAGCGGTCCAGAACGACCCCGACACGTCCGAATTGCACTTTGCCCTGGGCAACCTGTTTCGGCGCCGTGGTGAATACGAACGGGCCGTGCGGGTGCATGAGCACCTGATGTCGCGCGGCGACTTGACCCAGCCCGAACGCGAGCGCGCCCAGCATGCGCTGGCACTGGATTACCTGAAAGCCGGATTGCTTGATCGCGCCGAGGCTGCGCTCAGAAAACTTGAAGGCACACCGTTTGAGGAAGAAGCCCGGCTTGCCCTGTTGTCGATTTACGAGCGTTCGCGCGACTGGGTCAATGCCACCGAAATTGCGGCCCGCCTCGGCAATTCCACGCACGGCAGCTTCAGCACGCGGCAATCGCATTATTTGTGCGAGCAGGCCATGGCGTCCGTCGCCGCGGGCGATACCGGCATGGCGCTTGGAGCCCTGCAGCAAGCCGTCGCCATGGCGCCCGCTGCCGCCAGGCCATTGATTGATCTGGCCAAGCTCCAAAGCCAGCTGGGCCAGGGACAAGCTGCATTTCAGACACTGCGCACGCTCACCACGGTTGCCCCGCAGGCCCTGCCACTGGCCGCCAACCTGCTGGCCAATGTGGCGCATGGCATTGGCGAACAACAAGCGGCCATGGCGCTGCTCAAGACCGGCTATGAACAGGCGCCTTCAATTGACCTGATCGAGGCCATTGTCAAGCTTGAAAAAGACCCCGGGTCAGCGCGCAACTGGTACGTCAAGCACATGGAACGCGAAATTTCCCTGGTCGCGGCCAGCAAATGGATTGCGGGCGAGAAACTGGAAGACGCCCACCACCACACGCTGGTGCAACGGGCCATGGATCAGGCCACCAAGCCCTTGATGCGCTACCGTTGCGCCGCCTGCGGCTTTGAAGCCACCCAGCATTTTTGGCATTGCCCCGGATGCCAGGCGTGGGACAGCTATCCCGTGCGCCGCATTGAAGAGCTGTAACGCTGTGGAACCTAAACAAATGAACCTGACCATCACACCAGAAAAAATTGCATCGGCCCGCGTTCTGGTGGTGGGCGATGCCATGCTGGACCGCTACTGGTACGGTGCTGTCGACCGCATTTCACCCGAGGCGCCAGTGCCTGTCGTGCGCGTGACCCGCACCGAGGAACGGATTGGCGCAGCCGCCAATGTGGCCTACAACATCGTGACGCTCGGGGCACAGGCGTCCCTGCTGACGGTGGTGGGCGAGGATGAAGCCAGCCATACCCTGGAAGCCCTGGTGGCGAAAACCGGCATCACGCCCTACTTCGGCCGTGACGTCAATTTAAAAACCACGGTGAAATTGCGCGTGATCGGGCGTCAGCAGCAATTGCTGCGGCTGGACTTTGAGAACACGCCGGAACATGAGGTACTGGCATCCCAGTCCGCCACCTTTGAAACCCTTTACCCCGAACACCAGGCGGTCCTGTTTTCGGATTACGGCAAGGGTGGCCTGGCGCACATCGTGACCATGATTGCGCAGGCGCGCGCGGCCGGCAAGGTCGTCCTGGTGGACCCGAAGGGTTCGGATTTCGACCGCTACAGGAACGCCAGCGTCATCACACCCAACCGCGCGGAACTGGAGCATGTCATTGGCGCCTGGAGCAGTGAAGCCGAATTGCGCACCAAAACCCACAACCTGCGTTCGGCGCTCAATCTTCAGGCATTGCTGGTCACCCGCAGCGAGGAAGGCATGACCCTGTTCGATGCGCAGGGGGAACTGCATGTGCCCACGGTGGCCAGAGAGGTGTTTGACGTCACCGGCGCAGGCGATACCGTGATTGCCACGCTGGCCACCATGGCGGCGGCAGGCATGCGCCTGCGCGACGCCGTGCAGATTGCCAACCGTGCAGCAGGCATCGTGGTGGGAAAATTCGGCACGGCCACTGTCAGTTACAGCGAGCTTTTTGCAGCGTCCTGAGCGCTGTGGCTCGACGAACCTCAAGGAGATTTCATGAAAATCGTTGTCACCGGCGCCGCCGGCTTCATTGGCAGCAACCTGGTCAAGGGACTCAACGCCCGCGGCATTGATGACATCATCGCGGTGGATGACCTGACGCAGGGCGACAAATTCCGCAACCTGGCCGATTTGAAGATTGCCGACTACATCGATGCCGATGACTTCTATGCCCGGTTTGCCGAGGGCGCCTTCGGGCACATCGAGGCGGTATTTCATGAGGGCGCCTGCAGCGACACCATGGAACTGGACGGCAAGTACATGATGGCCAACAACTACACCTTGTCGTGCGACCTGTTTCGAGCGTGCCAGAGCCAGAACACCCGGCTGCTCTATGCCTCTTCGGCCGCCACCTATGGCGGCTCGAACACCTTCAGCGAATCTCCGGAATTCGAACAGCCACTGAACGTCTACGGCTACTCCAAGCTGCTGTTTGACCAGCACCTGCGACAAGAACTCGGCACGGCATTCGAAAATGCGCAGACACAGGTCACGGGCTTCCGCTATTTCAATGTCTATGGCCCGCGCGAGCAGCACAAGGGCCGCATGGCCAGCGTGGCGTTTCATCAATACCACCAGTTCCAGGCCGAGGGCAAGGTCAAACTGTTCGGCGACTATGGCGGTTATGGCCCGGGCGGGCAGATGCGCGACTTTGTCTTCATCGACGACGTGGTCGCGGTCAACCTCTGGTTCTTCGACCACCCGGGGAAATCGGGCATTTTCAATCTCGGGACGGGCCGCGCCCAGCCGTTCAATGACGTCGCGATGGCCGTCGTCAGCACCTTGCGCGAAGTACAAAATGCGGACCCCCTGAGCCTGGAAGATACGGTACGCGGAGGCATGATCGATTACATCGGATTCCCGGAGGCACTCGTGGGCAAGTACCAGAGCTACACCCAAGCCGATTTGAGCGCCTTGCGCGCGGCAGGCTGCCAGCATGCTTTCGCGGATGTGCAGACCGGGGTGAGGGCCTACATGCAGTGGCTGGACAGCAAGAAAAGTTGAAATTGCAGAATTTCCATGCTGAAACAGCCATTCGCATTTTTAGCCGCATTGTCCTTCACGGCAGCCTTCGCCACGGTCGATGTCAACAAAGCCAGCGAAGCTGAACTGGATGGCATCAAGGGTCTCGGGCCGGCCACCAGCCGTTTGATTATTGCGGAGCGCAACAAATCCGACTTCAAGAGCTGGCCGGACTTCATCGGACGCATCAAGGGCCTGGGCGACAAAAGCGCTGCGAAGTTTTCCGCCCAAGGCATGACCGTGGGCGGCGCTGCCTACGAAGCAGGCACGGTTGATGCGAAATCCACCAAAAAATGACCATGCGCATGCACGCCGACATGGGCTTGAAGCGCGTTCGCCTTGAACAAAAAAACGGATTTTTAAATCAAATACGCCTTTTGCGCCCGCCCTGTATTCATAGTTTGCTATATATTTTCTAGCAAATAGCCTTATACCCGCTCAGCATCCTGATTTGCGCTGGAGGGTTTCTCTCCGGCGAAGCAGTGCATGATGAAGCTTTTAATTGGATGGGCCATGAAAAAACCCGCTCGAAAGCGGGTTTTTTCATGGAAAGCCTAAGCGATCAGGCCATCAGCCCATGTGCAGGCCGCCATTGAGCGAGAAATCCGCACCGGTGGCGTAGCCGCCCTCGTCGGATGCGATCCAGGCAATGATGGAGGCGATCTCTTCAGGCTTGCCCAAGCGCTTGGCAGGCACCCCGGCGACGATTTTCTCCAGCACATCGGGGCGGATCGCATTGACCATGTCGGTGCCGATGTAACCCGGGCTCACGGTGTTGACCGTCACGCCCTTGCTGGCCACTTCCTGCGCCAATGCCATGGTGAAGCCATGCAGGCCCGCCTTGGCAGTGGAATAGTTCACCTGGCCGAACTGGCCCTTCTGGCCATTGACCGACGAGATGTTGATGACGCGCCCAAAGCCGGCTTCCACCATGCCGTCGATGACCTGCTTGGTCACATTGAACATGCTGTCGAGGTTGGTCGAGATCACGGCGTCCCAGTCGGCCTTGCTCATCTTGCGGAACTGGCCATCGCGGGTGATTCCGGCGTTGTTCACCAGCACGCTGACCGGACCGTGCTCTGCCTTGACCTTGTCGAACGCGGCGACCGTGGAGTCCCAATTTCCAACGTCTCCCACCGAAGCGTGAAACGAATAGCCCAGCGCCTTTTGCTCATCGAGCCATTTGGTGAAGTCCCGCGTGGGGCCGCAGCCGGCGATAACCGTGAAGCCATCCTTGGCCAGCCGCTGGCAAATGGCCGTTCCGATACCACCCATGCCACCGGTGACATACGCTACTTTGTTGCTCATTGTCTTCTCCTAGAATCGTTGGAATTTTACTTATTTTGCTATTATTTTAATAGCTTCTTGCGCCCTGCTGGCAAGCGCGCATGACTGTTTTAACTGATATTCAGCGTTCCAGTGTGAGGGCAACCCCCATGCCGCCGCCGATGCACAGGCTGGCAATGCCTTTTTTGGCATCGCGGCGCACCATCTCGTGCAGCAGCGTGACCAGAATGCGGCAACCGGACGCGCCAATCGGGTGGCCGATGGCAATCGCGCCGCCGTTGACATTGACCTTGCCGGTGTCCCAGCCCATTTCCTGGTTGACCGCACAGGCCTGGGCGGCAAACGCCTCGTTGATTTCGAGCAGGTCAAGATCCTGCACTTTCCAGCCTGCGCGCTGCAAGGCCTTGGTTGAGGCCGGCACGGGGCCCATGCCCATGTAGGCGGGGTCCAGGCCGGTCGTGGCGTAACTGGCGATGCGGGCCAAGGGCGTGAGCCCAAGGGCGGCGGCCTTTTTGGCGGTCATGACCATGACGGCGGCTGCGCCGTCGTTCAATCCGGAGGCATTGCCTGCGGTGACGCCGCCCGCCTTGTCGAAAGCCGGGCGCAAGCCGGCCAGGCCTTCTGCGCTGGTCTTGCGGTTGAGAAACTCGTCGGACGAGAACACCACCGGATCGCCCTTTTTCTGGGGAATCGAGATGGGGATGATTTCATCCTTGAACCTGCCCGC
The DNA here is from genome assembly GCA_028292345.1 of Polaromonas sp. Lineage (GTDB taxonomy): Bacteria > Pseudomonadota > Gammaproteobacteria > Burkholderiales > Burkholderiaceae_C > Polaromonas. The sequence goes on from JAQGMN010000050.1 coordinate 7,106, forward strand.
ATCCTGGGCCGCCGCCGCTTTCGTCTGGCTGGCCAGCGCCAGCGCATCCTGGGCTTCCCGGCTGATGCTGTATTTCTTGGAGACGTTTTCCGCAGTGATGCCCATGTGGTACTGGTTGTAGACGTCCCACAGGCCGTCCACGATCATGGTGTCGACCATTTTCCAGTCGCCCATGCGCTGGCCGTCACGCGAGCCGTTCAAGACATGCGGCGAGGCGCTCATGTTTTCCTGGCCGCCAGCAATCACGATCTCGCTGTCGCCGGTGGCCACGGCCTGGGCTGCGAGCATGACGGATTTCAGGCCGGACCCGCAAACGGCGTTGATCGTGAGGCCCGGAATACCCTGGGGAAAGCCGGCCTTGAGCACGGACTGGCGTGCCGGGTTCTGGCCTGCTCCAGCGGTCAGCACCTGGCCCATGATGACTTCGCCAATCTGTTCAGCGTTCAGGCCGGAGCGCTCCAGCACGGCCTTGATCACGGCAGCGCCCAGTTCGGTCGCCGGTATTTTTGCCAGCGAGCCGCCGAATTTTCCGACGGCTGTCCGGCCTGCTGACACGATAACGATATCTTCCATGTTGTCTCCTTAAAAAAACGCTAGATGCGCCTGGGCTGGTGAGGCAAAACCCCAGGCCGATGAATCCTGTCCCGCTCGGGAACCTGAAACAGGCTGCGGCCCGGTTCAGGCCTTGGCCTTGACGTAGCGGCCGGGCGCCGGTTCGATGGCCTTGAACTTGCGGTTGCCGTAGGTCTTGGGTGCCGCAATTTGCTTGCCGGCCTGGCTCTGCAGCCAGTCGGACCAGTCGGGCCACCAGCTGCCGGCATGCTCGGTGGCATTTTTTTGCCATTCTTCCTGCGATGCCGGGTATTGATCGCCAGACGTACGGCTGGACGCCAGCTGCTCGTTGGTCCAGTAGCTGCGCTTCTTTTTGGCTGGCGGATTGATCACGCCGGCAATATGGCCGGACGCGCCCATCACGAAGCGCTTCTTGCCGGGCAGAACCTGGGTGGACGCGTAGGCGCCGCCAATCGGCACGATATGGTCTTCGCGCGAGCCGTAGATATAGACAGGCATGTCGAGCGTGCCAAGATCGATTTTTTCGCCGCAGACCGTCATTTTCCCGGGCTCGATCAGGTTGTTTTCATAATAGGTGTTGCGCAGGTACCAGGCATAGAACGGTCCCGGCAGGTTGGTCGAGTCGCTGTTCCAGTAGAGCAGGTCAAACGGCGGCGGTGTTTCACCCTTGAGGTAATTGCCGACCACATAGTTCCAGACCAGGTCATTCGGCCGCAAAAAGCTGAAAGTGGACGCCAGGTCCTTGCCCTTGAGCAAGCCGCCTCTGCCCATTTCGGCCTCGCGGTACTTGACCGACGTTTCGTCAATGAAGATGTCCAGGATGCCGGTGTCGCTGAAGTCCAGCAGAGAGGTGAGCAGCGTGACGCTTTCCACCGGCTTTTCGCCGCGCGCTGCCAGCACCGCCAGCGCAGAACTCAGGATCGTGCCGCCGACACAGAAACCCAGGGCATTGATGGTGTCGGCGCCGGTGATTTCCTGCACCACGTCGATCGCCTTGATGGGTGCGTTCTCGATGTAGTCATCCCAGGTTTTTTGCGCCATGGACTGGTCCGGATTGCGCCAGCTCACGACGAAGGTCCGGTGACCCTGGGCGGTGGCATAGCGGATCAGGGAATTTTCAGGCTGCAGGTCCAGGATGTAGTACTTGTTGATGCAGGGCGGCACCATCAGGAAGGGCTTTTCATACACCTTGTCGGTCAGCGGCTTGTATTCGAGCAGCTGGAAGTATTCGTTCTCGAACACGACGGCGCCTTCGGTGGTGGCAACGTTTTTTCCGACCTCGAAAATGCTTTCGTCGGTCATCGACACATGGCCCTGCTTCATGTCGTGCAGCATGTTCGCCAGGCCCTTGGCAATGCTTTCGCCCCGGGTTTCGATGGCTTTTTTCTGGGCCTCGGCATTGAGCGCCAGAAAGTTGCTGGGCGCTGAAGCGGCCATCCACTGCTCGACCGCGAAACGCAGCCGCGCCTTGGTCTTGGCATCGCTTTCTACGGCTTCAGCCAGTCCCATCAGGGTCGTGGCGTTGAGCTGATAGGCCGAGGCCAGGAATTTCGACACCGGGCTGGCCTGCCAGGCCGGGTCGGAGAAACGCCGGTCGGCAGGCGCTGCTGCATCCTGGCTGGCTTGCAGGCCCTGGTTCCAGAGCGCCGATGCACCCGCAATGTAGCGCTGCTGAAGCTCCATGAGCTTGGCTGGTTCGAAGGTGATGGACGGCTGGGCAGGAGCGAGCGACTTGAACACCGACAGGTCCACCGGTGCAAGACCGGTCGGCACGGCGCCGGCTCCAAAGGACGACATCACCTGCTTGATCCCTTCTCCAAGGGTTTCCTGCATGTGTTGGGTTGCCTGTGTCCAGTTCAGTTCAGAATTCATCTATGTCTCCTCGGTGATGCAGTGTGCTGGCAAACGCCATCTGCTTGCTGCCAGTATCCTATCAATTACTTTTTAGATCCTGACAAGAAAGCATGAATCCATTATGTATTTGGTCGTAATTGCGTGGATGTATGTCGTGCTGATGATGAGCGCTGCAGAAGCCGCGAGCAGCAATGGAACGGTGTTGGGGGCGCTCATCACCCTTTTACTCTATGGCGTGGGGCCGGTGGTATTGGTGGTTTACCTGATGGGCGCTCCTGCGCGCAACAAGGCGATCAAGAAGCGCGAGGCCGAGGCGCGTGCAAGCCACCTGGCCTCCGCCGGCCAGGGGGCGAATCAGGCCACCGCATCAGCCGTCGAGCCAGATGCAGGCAGCCATGCGCCCGGTGGTGCCGAAGCCGTTGCCCGGGATGCCGGCGTCGCGCCGGTGGGAAAAGAACCTTGAGGGATTGCTCACCGTGCACCAGGCCTTGCCGCCGTCGTTTCCATACACCTGGGTGACCCCCAGCGCCTGCAGCCGAAGGCGGGCCAGGGCGGGCAGGTCGGCCAGGTATTTGCCCGGGCCGATGGGGATGAAGCAACGCACTGCCCGCGGTTGCCGCGCTTCAAACGCCGCCCTGACCTCCTCGCCCACCTCGAATGACGCCGGTCCGATGCACGGACCCAGCCAAGCTATTGTTTTTGTAGCTGCCTGCGCATGACTGTAGTGCGCAAGGGCACGAAAAGACTCAAAAACCGACTCGATGACGCCCTGCCCGCCGGCCTCATGGCTGCCGGCCAGCCCCCGCCAGCCCGCATGGGCTGCGGCCACCGTGGCGCCATCCAGTGAAGTCAGCAGCACCGGCAGGCAATCGGCCACCATGACGGTGCAGGCCAGTTGGCGATGCGCCGTCATGCACGCATCGGCAGGCTGGCCGTCGGGCGTGTCCGGGTCCAGCAGTTCCACCCGCGCGCCATGCACCTGGTTCAGGAAGACTGCGCGCTCGGTTCCCGTCGCCAACTTCAGCAAATGGCGGTTGGCGCCAACCGATGCCGGCAGGTCGCCCACATGGCTGCCCAGGTTCATGGAATCGAACGGGACGGTCGAGATGCCGCCGGCGCGGCTGGTGAACACCGCTTTGACGCCGGCCGGCGCGGGCCAGTCCGGAACCAGCCAGTCGGCATGAAAGCGGCCGGCCACCGTCATGGCTGGCTGTCTGGACAGGCGGACGGCTGCGCTTTCTGGAAGGCTGGCAACGCCATGCAGGCCTGATAGGCGGCCATGGTGCGCGGCAAGCCGTCAAAGCCCACCTCGAAACGTTCGGCATTGAAAATCTGCGGCACCAGGCAGCAGTCGGCCAGCATCGGGGTGTCGCCATAGCAATAGGTCGAGGCGGGCAGGCGCGCAAGCTGGCGCTCGAACGCCTCCAGTCCTTCGCGGCACCAGTGGCGATACCAGCGGTTTTTTTCCTCGTCCCCGACATGCAGGTCGCGCACCAAATACTTGAGGACGCGCAGGTTGTTGAGGGGATGAATCTCGCAGGCAATCGACTGCGCCAGTGCCCGCACCCTGGCGCGGCCCAGCGCGTCGGCGGGCAGCAGCGCAGGCGCGGGATGCATCTCGTCCAGGTATTCGATGATGGCCATCGACTGCGACAGCGTTTCGCCCTCGACTTCCAGCAGCGGCACCAGGCCATCGGCGGAAAGCGCCGCAAAGGATGCTTGTCGATGCTCCCCCTTGGCAATCTGGACCGGCACATAGTCGTAGGCCAGGCCCTTGAGTTCCAATGCGATGCGCACCCGGAAGGACGCCGAAGAGCGAAAGTAGTTATGCAGCTTCATGGCCGAAAGCATAAACCGGGATGGCGTTTCCTGTGATTCGTGCTGCGCGCAGGCTTGCCCGGCCGATGGCGTGGCGACAGGCCGACCGGTCAGCCGAGGGCGGCAAAGCGGGTGCCCGCCTGCTTGAGGCTCCAGAACAGTTCGACCAGCGCCGGGTTGTTCAGCAGGGGTTCGCCCATCACGATCAGCCAGTAGCCGGCGCCGTCCACCCAGAAAGGCACAAAGGCCTGGTCGGGCAGCAGGAATTCCGGATCGCTGTGAAACGACACATAGCGGGTGGCGCCGTCCCAGCCGCGCCGCGCCTGGCGGGCGGCAAAGTCCGAGTAGTCGGCTGCGGCAGCGCAGAGCAGTTCGGCCTCGTCCTGGCCGACGCCGGCGCGGCCCAGGCAAAACCCGCCTTCGGATGCCAGCACCGCGCGGCGCTCGCCCGAGAGCGAGGCAATCACATGCTGCAAGAAATCATCCAGCCGGGCGTCGGGACCCTGAAGCGTGCCGGGCAGCGCCTGCACCCAGCCGCATGCAAGCGCGCCAGCCAGCAATTCGGGCGCCGACGGCTCGGCAGCGGTCCAGGCGGCCAGGCTCAATGAATGCTCGCCGGCCAGCAGGCTTTGCAGGGCGGCGGCGGTGCTGTCGGGCGTTTTGCGGGCAAACGCATGCAGCACGCCGGCAGGCGTCAGCATGAAGCATTCGGATGCGGTCAGGGTCATGGCAGGTGCTCGGCAAAGGGGAGGATGAAAAGTTTTCGGGCAAGCGCGCGGCAGGTTCAGGCCTTGGAATCCGCAAGGCCGTGCGCCAGCTTCCACAGCAAGGCTTCCAGCGGCTGCGCGGGAATGTCCAGACGCGCAGCACGCGCCAGCGCATCCTGGCTGTCGATCGCATCGATCTCGACGCTGGATGCCAGCTGGTCGTCCTTGCACAGCTGTTCGAGCACAGAGGGCGGGGTATTGCTTGCCGCCCATTGCCCGCCGGGATGAAAGATCATCCGGTTGACAAAGGAGATGCGCAACTCGAAAGGATGCGGCTGCGCCAGCGATTCGGCCAGCCTTCGAAGAAAAAGCGGCTTACCGGGCAAGGCAGCCGTGCGCGCCTGGAAGTCGGCGCAAGCCAGCGTGGGTTCAGACAAGGCTGGGGCCCCCATGGCCGGCACTGCGCCAAGGACATCCAACGCCATGGCAGGCGGCAAAGTTCCGGCGCGCTGCGGAGGAAGCGATGGCCGCAAAACCGGCCGGACGTCGGCTGCGCCAGGCGCTGCTGGCTTCAGTGTCCGCAAGGCCACGGATCGTGGACCGGCCGCCGCCTCCTGCAGCGCAGCCCGCATGGCTTCGATGCCGTAGGGCTTGTGCAGCAGCACCAGCGGCTGGCTTTGCCTGAGATGGGCGTCCAGCGCCGACCAGGTCTGGTCAAAAGCGGGCGCCACCAGCACCGCGGGCGCGCCGCCGAGCGAGTTCAGCAGCTCGACCTGCGCCGCGTCGGTCCAGCGCGCCATTCCCCTGCCCGCCAGATCGACCACATACAGGTCCGCCGGCGGCAGGGGCGCTTTCGGCCCGTCGGTTGCCGCCAGGCACTGCGTGCCGGGCAATGACTTGCCGACCAGCATGCCAAGGGCCACTTCCTCGCGGGCCGTCAGGCCGGCCAGTGCGATGTTCATGTCGCCTCCCGCAGCTGTTCAAGCTGAAGGCTGACCGCTTCCCAGTCGTCGGGCAGGACAGCGCCCGACTTGCGCAGCGCGCGCCGCGCCAGCATGAAGGCCAGGTTGTCATGGCAGGTCACGCAGTGGTGCAGGAATTCGTTTTGCGCCGTCGCGTCGCCGGCCTCGAAGGCCAGCAGCGCCTGCCCGGCCAGCAGGCGCGAATCGTCCGCGCTGCAGCGCCGCGCGCGGGTGGAAATGTCGGCCGAAGGATGGGCCAGCACGCTCCAGCGCGTGGCCAGGGGGTTGATGGCGGGCAAGGGCGCCTGGCCGGTCTGCGCCTCGAACCAGCGGACTGCATGGGCCGAAAGCCGCTTTTTGGCCAGTTCCAGGGCGGAGCGCTTGAGCGCCGCATGTGGCGCGCCGAAACGGCTGAACAGGTCGGCCAGCGCCCCCTGCACCGGATCGGCGCCGGCCAGTTCCAGCGCGGCCCGCAGGCGCGCCATGTGCGTATCCGGATCGGCCGGAACGCACAGAAGGCGCCGCGCGTGCCGGCGCACCGCGAGCCGGGCAGTTCGCAGGCAAGGTGCCGCGCCAGCGGTTTGCGTGGCGTCAGTCAAGCAGCGTGTCCATGAGATCGATCATGAATTCCGCGTCTTCCTGGCTGATGGGCTCGAACCCCCCGGGAAGGCCCAGCGCGTCCAGCACGTCGGTGTCGGCAGGCTCGCTGCCGATGCCCAGCAGGGCCTGGCTGACGCGCGGCAGGTCGCCGGCCATGCGCGGATGGGCCAGCACCACATGCGAGATGTCGCTGATGCGGCTTTCCACCAGGACGCGCAGCTGGCTGCGGGTCATGCGCGTGAGCGACGCATAGGCCTCGGCCAGGAAAAATCCGGCCTGCACGTCGCCCTTGAGCGTCAGGCGTGCCACCGCCTGGAAACTGTCCACCGGCACCCATTCGATCAGGGCCTCCGTCAGGTCGGCGGGCTCCAGCAGGCGCAGGCCGATCAGCCTGACGTCCTTGTTGTCGGTCAGCGCGATGCGGCTGCCGGGCCGGATGTCCTCCAGCCGCTGCAAGGCCGATTCGGCAGCGGTGGCAATCACCATCTCGTCAGACTTCCCGGCAGGCCGGGCGAAGGGCACATAACCCTGCTGGCGGATCAGGTCGACGGCATCGAACGGGTTGGCATAGACCAGGTCCACCTTGCCTTGGGCAAACAGGCCAGCCTGTTCAAGCGGGCTGGCCGGCGTCAGCAGATGCAGCTTGATGCCGGAGCGGCGCTGCAGCAGGGTGTTGAGCATGTGCCAGCCGGCAAAACGCTCGGGCGAAAAATCGGGAGCAATCAGGAAATTGAGCGTCATGGTGCGGCTTTCTCATGGGTCTGGGCCTGTTCCTGCGCCAGCCACTGCCGGTACACCGGAATCAGGTCGTCGATGCGGGTGCGCGACGGCTTGCGCCGCACCGAGGTGTAGCCCGCAATCTGCCCGTTGCGGATGTTGGGAACGGCGGTGGCATAAACCCAGTAGTAGGCGCCGTCCTTGCGCAGGTTCTTGACATAGCCATGCCACTTTTTGCCCTCGGCCACCGTGTCCCACAGCCCCTTGAAGGCGGCCCTGGGCATGTCGGGATGGCGCAGGATGTGGTGCGGCTTGCCGATCAGTTCCTCGCGCTCCCAGCCGCTCAACTCGACAAACGCGTCGTTGGCATGGGTGATGATGCCCTCCAGGTCGGTGCGCGACACAATCAGCCGCCCCTCGGGAAACGGCACCTCCACTTCGGAGGCAAAGACCGTGCGGGAATCACCGTCGGTGTAGGTCAGCCTGGCTTCAACGGCGCTTTCAACCGGCCGGTTCATGTCGGGAAGTTTCATGGCGGCTTCCTCAGATCAGTTTGGACAGCGTTTCGGCGGCCCGCTTGATGTCCAGAAAAATCAGGCCGAGCTTGGCGTTCGACTTGGCGAGCACCGTCAGCACCGCCTCAGGCCCGGCCGAACTCATGATGACGTAGCCGCGCTCGCCCTGGATCAGCACGCGCGCCAGGGTGCCGCGGGCCAGTTCGCGGGCGGTGCGCTCGCCCAGCGACAGCAAGGCGGCCGACATGGCGCCGATGCGGTCCTCGTCCATGCCGTGCGGCAGGGCCGAGGCGATCATCAGGCCGTCGGTTGAAATCAGCGCCGAAGCCTCGATGTCGGCGGTCGAGCCGTTCAAGTCTTCCAGCGCCTGCTGAAACATGTCTGTGCGCATCATTTACTCCGTGTTCATGCATCCAAATTCGCTGGAAACATTACATATCGAACAGTCGAAGTTACAACTGACACAAATCAACACTACTTGAAAGATCGATGCCGGTAGCGCCGGATTCCTCGGCTTTCAGGCCCGGCGCGCGGATTCTGCGTGCGCCGGTCCATGGGGCTGGAATTTGCAGCTAGAGTTACGCCTTTGCGATCACCCCATTCACCGGAGCTTTCATGATTCTTGAACTTGCCGACATCCGCATCCACCCCGGCCAGCAGGCGGCCTTTGACGAGGCCATCGAGCGCGGCGTTCGCACGGTGATCGCCCATGCGAAGGGATTTCAGGGTTACCAGGTTTTCAAGGGCATTGAAAGCCCCGAGCGCTACCTGCTGCAGATCCGCTGGGAAACGCTGGAAAACCACACCGTCGATTTCCGCGAATCGGCTGCGTTTGCCGACTGGCGGGCGATTGTCGGACCGTTTTTTGCCGGTCCGCCCACGGTGGAACATTTCAGCCTGGCGGCCGGATCGGCCTGATGCCAGCCAACGCCGGACGCTGGCGCAAGGCGGTCCGGTTCCCGCGAATGGCTGGCGGCGAGCATTCCTGCCTTCGCGGCCCTTCAGAACCCTCACTTCCTTCGCACCCGCCGACCCAAACATGAAACTTTCCAACCTGATTCCCCGCCGGTTGAAGCTGCTTTGCCGCGCCTTTTCCAGCCATGCCGCGCTTGCTACATTTTCAATAGCTGCTTGTGCCCTGCCTATCAGCGCAGCAGCCCAAAACATCGATAAAAAAGCGGAAGCCGCACAGCCCTGGCCGACGCGGCCGGTTCGCATCCTGGTGGGCTTTCCCGGAGGATCGACCCCCGACATGTCGGCCCGAACGCTGGCCGAGCCCCTGTCCAGGGCGCTGGGCCAGCCGGTCATCGTCGAGAACCGGGTGGGCGCGTCGGGCAACATCGCGGCGGACCTGATCGCCAAGGCCACTGACGACCACACGCTGGGGGTCGTCATCAATGGCAACCTGACTTCTGCCAAGCAGCTTTATGCCAAACTGCCCTACGACCCCGCCCGGGACTTTGCGCCCATCTCGCTGCTCACCACGGCGCCGCTGATGCTCGTCGCGCCCAGCAGCCTGCCGGGCGGCGCCGAATTCTTCACGGCGGCGCGGCAGGCAGGCAGCCAGTGGAACTACGGATCGGTCGGCAACGGCTCGGTCGGGCACCTGGGCATGGAACTGATCAAGCAGCGCTCGGCCGGCATGACGCCGGTCCATGTCCCGTATTCGGGCAACCCGCAGGTGGTCACGGCCATGCTGGGCGGCCAGATCCAGATGGCGCTGATCCCGCCCGGCATCGCCCTGCCGCACATCCGCTCGGGCAAGCTCAGGGCCATCGGTCTGACGGGCGGGCGCAGCCTGCTGGCTCCCGATGTGCCGCCGCTGACCGAAGCCGGCCTCAAAAACGTCAACCTGGAGGTGTGGACCGCGCTGATCGGCCCGGCGGGCCTGTCGCGGGCGGCCCAGGCGCGGCTGGCCCAGGAGGTGCCGCGCATCGTGCGCGATGCCGACACGCGCCAGAAGCTGTTTGCCCAGGGCTGGCAGGCCGTGGGCACATCGCCCGACGGGCTGAGCAGCCGGATCAAGGAAGAAACCGCCATTCTGGGCAACATCATCCAGACGCGCGGCATCAAGCTTGAATAGCGCCAGGCTCGATGGCTGGCTTGCGGCGAACCGTTTGCCCGCAGCCACCGTGGCACACTGAGCAGCTGGCCTGCTGTCATGCCAGCCTGCACGATTTTCATTTTTCATCCGCCCGGCCATCCGGCCAGGGCACAGACCTGTCAAGGAATGCCAGCCATGCGTTTTGTTGTAACTCCGCCCGCCACGGTTTCAGTGCCTGTCGTCGGCACGCAAGACCGCTTTCCGGTCCACCGCATTTATTGCGTCGGCCGCAACTATGAAGAGCATGCGAAGGAAATGGGATTCACCGGGCGCGAACCGCCGTTCTTTTTCCTGAAGCCCGCAGATGCCATTGTGGCGGTCGAGGCCGGCACGCAGGCCAGCGTGCCCTATCCCAGCCTGACCCACAACCTGCACCATGAAATCGAGCTGGTCGTGGCGATTGGCAAGGGCGGCAAGGACATCAAGGCGGCCGACGCCCAGCATCACATCTTTGGCTATGCGGTGGGCCTGGACATGACACGCCGCGACCTGCAAAACGAGATGAAAAAGCAGGGACGCCCCTGGTGCATCGGCAAGGCGTTCGAGCATTCAGCGCCCATCGGCCCGATCACGCCTGCAGCCCAGGCCGGCGATGTGGACCATGCGCCAATCCATCTCCAGGTCAACGGCCAGGAGCGGCAGCGAAGCAATGTGTCCAAACTCATCTGGTCGGTTGCCGAAACGATCGAACACCTTTCGGCCGCCTGGGAACTGCAGCCGGGCGACCTGATCTACACCGGCACGCCCGAAGGCGTGGCGGCCGTCGTGCAGGGCGACACCCTGACGGGCGGTGTCGCAGGCCTGGAACCGCTGAGCATCCGGATTTCCTGAGCGATCATTCCCGGGTCCGGAAGCTGGCTGAATGAGGCTGATGTCAGTGCCGGGCCAATGCAGCCGGCTCCACTGGATTTTCATGGTCATTCAGGTCTCGCACGCTTTACCCTGCTGCCTTTCAAGCTATGCTTTTTGAAGTCAACCAAAGCCCTGAACGTTGCCGTGAGCCGAAGACAAACGTCAAAGCCGCTACACTCATTTGATGCACCGCCCCCCTTTGAAACACTGCCGCGTCTGCGGAGCCGCCGTGGTTTACCGCCTGCCCGATGACGGCGACACCAAGCAACGGGCCGTCTGCCCCGCTTGCAACACCGTTCACTATGAAAACCCCTTGAATGTCGTTGGCACGGTGCCGGTGTGGGGCGAGGACGGCGGGCAGGTATTGCTGTGCAAACGCAATATCGAGCCGCGCTGGGGCAAATGGACCTTGCCGGCCGGTTTCATGGAAATGGGCGAAACCACGGCAGAAGGCGCAGCGCGCGAGACCGACGAGGAAGCGGGCGCGCAGTATGAGCTGCTGGACCTCTTCAGCATCATGAATGTGGTCCGCGTCGGCCAGGTCCATCTGTACTACCGAGCCCGGCTGCTGAGCACCGACTTCAATCCCGGCCATGAAACCATCGAGGCCAGGTTGTTCACCGAGTCCGAAATCCCGTGGGACGAGATTGCCTTTCGGACCGTCAAGGAAACGCTGGAGCGCTATTTTGACGACCGGCGCAAGGGCCGCTTCGGCATCCATGTGCTGGATGTTTCCTGACTTTCCGGCCTGGGCGCCGTCCGGTCCATGCGCATTCGGCATGGCAGGCCGGGCTTAGAATTTCAGGCTTCGCTTGCCCTCATTCACCAGCCTCCTTGCTCCGGCTTTCGCCGTTGACGCTTCCCTTTCTCACCCAAATTCCTAAGACCAGTACCTCATGTTCAAATCCGCCTCGTTTTTTCGCATTGCCACCGACTTTGTCCTGCCACCGCTCGAAGCGCTGGAAGAAGTGCTCCAGTCCGCCCAGTTCATGCCCTGCGGCGCAACCCAGCCCGAGTCTGTCGGCTGGGTGCCGCCACGCGGCAATAAAAGCACGGTGATGGTAGAAACCGTGGGCACGCAGGTCATCTTGCGGCTGAGCATCGAGCGTCGCCCGGTGCCCGCTTCCGCCGTCAAGGCCGAGGTGGAAGCACGCGTCGAAAAGTACAAGCAGGAAACCGGCCGCGAACGCGCCAGCGCCAAGATCAAGAAGGAGTTCAAGGAGGAAGCCATGCAGGCCTTGTTGCCGCGGGCCTTCACCAAGCGTTCCTCGACGACGCTGTGGATCGATCCGGACAACAAGTTCCTGGTGGTCGATTCGGCCAGCCTGACCGGTGCCGACAAGGTGGTCAGCCAGCTGATCGAGGCGCTGAGCGAGATTCCCGGCTCGCGCCCGGGACTGATGGCCAAGCCCGTGCAGACCACCATGGCAGCCGGCGCCGCCATGGCGCATTGGCTGGCCAGCCGCGAAGCGCCGGTCGACTTCACCGTGGACCGCGATTGCGAACTCAAGATGCCTGACGACCAGAAGTCAGCAGTCCGCTATTCGCGCCACACACTTGAAATCGATGAAGTGGCCGAACACATTGCTTCAGGCAAGGTGCCCACGCAGCTGGCCATGACCTGGAACGAACGGGTGTCTTTCGTGCTGACCGACATGGCCCAGGTCAAGAAGATCAAGCTGCTCGACGTGGTGCTTGACGGGGTGCAGGAAAACGGCAAGGACGACGACGGCTTTGACACCGACGCCGCGATTGTCACGGGTGAGCTGTCTGCGCTGATTCCCGACCTGCTGGAAGCACTGGGTGGTGAGTTGTCGATGGACGGAGCGGCTGCGCCAGCAGCCGCCGGGCAGCTTCCGGAACGCCTTCTCGCTACTGCTGCATAAACACCTCAACGCCGCGAGAAGGCTTGCCGTGCCGCTTCAGCCAAGGCTTGGCAAGCGTGCGTTCAGTTGCAGATATTGAAGGGAAACGGCCGGTGATGCCGCTTCGCTTCAATCCAGCAACAGACGCGAAAGCGCAGGCAGTGCTGCAGCAAGGCAAGGCAGTGATTTTTTATGCGGATTGGAGTGAAATTCATGCCAAGTGCTGAGACGGTGTTGGGCGCGAGAAAGTCAGACCCGTCTGATTGACAAAATTTCAATCGACAGTTATCAATGGTTCAACAGCCAGAATAAGAATATTTCCCGACCGGATTGTGTTTCAGAGTCATCAGCAGGCCATTTCTCGACAGGAGAATGTCATGAGATTTCGTTTATTCGGACCACGCACTGAAGCGCACATCCGCAGATCCCTTGAGTACCTCGAAGAAGCAAATCTGGCCTGGGTCGAGCATCAGGCGGCAGCGGAACACCATGCAGCCCTGGCAAAAATGTATGCCGAGAGAATCGCCCGAATCGAGGAAGAAATCAAGAACTCGCATCAGATCCGATCGGTAGTGCCTCGTCAGCCGCCTGATGATTCACGCAACGAAATTGAGCGGACAAAGGCAGAATCTGTTGTGGTTTACCCATCCCGGACTACGCGATGAAGGCTTTAATGCGGGTACTGAAAATCGATCATGGCCGATTGACCCGCTTTGCTGCTGACGACCTGTCAAGGCTTCTCACAATGATGAGAAGTCGCATGGGCGGTATTTGTGCGATTGGCTGATGGCGTAGCCTGCATTTACACACACTCCGCAATGAAGAAAAGACTTAGCTTCTTTCGAAGCCAAGTCCTTGATTCATATGGTCGTGTGAAAGGATTCGAACCTTCGACCCCTTGCACCCCATGCTAGAAAACTTGATTCCAGCCCCGTCCAGCACGTTTCGTAGAAGCTTAAATTCTTTTTAAAAATCAATAGCTTGCAGAGATTTCACCTTTTCATTTAGTCCAACATAGTCCAGCAAGTTACACTGAAATCCAGCCCTCCGGTGTGGCTAAAAGTGTGGCTAAATTTGCAGGGGTTTTGGTATGGCAGTGATTACGGTCAAGGAACTACAGGCTCTAGGCGCTGCCGACAACGGTCGGCGGGTCAGCATGGGTAATTCCCTTTACGGCACCGTCAGAGCAGGTTCTGATGGCGTAGCAAGTGTCTATGTAGTGTGACGGTACAAGGTCGGCGGTAAAGTGCGACAGATTCCGGTCGGCACCTGGAAGGACAAGGGAGGTCAATCCCTGCTGGCGCTGCGCGACAAGCGGAACGAACTCGCTGCCGAACTGAAAAAAGGCTCAGACCCTATCGAGCGAAAAGCCGCCGACAAACTCAAGATCGAAATCGACAAGGTGGAAGCGCACCACCACCAGCTCGACCGGGTGGAAGAAATTGCAGAGAAAAAGGCCAGATTGACTGTCAGGGGCTTGTTTGACCTATGGCGAGGGCTATCCCTCAAACATCGGGTTGATGGCGGTACTAAGGCCCAACGGGCTTTTGAGCGCGATGTGTTTCCGCTCATCGGTGATATGGCTGTGGCTGATGTGAAGAAAGCGCATGTTCAGCAAATTGTTGATTCGATGATGGCGCGGGACATTGTTCGGCTTCGCGCTCGACCGGGATTTTGTAGAGGCAGACCCGACAGCCCGAATCAAAAAAGCCAAGATCGGGCCGGACGGTGAACGCGACCGGGTTCTGAGCGAAGCCGAATTGATTGACCTCTTTAAAAAAACTGCCCTTGTCGGGGCTGGCAGCAACATCGCAATGCGCCCTCCTCCTTCAAATGGCGACCATTGCCCGCATCGGCGAAACAGTGGCCGCACGGTGGGAAAACGTTGATTTTGAGCGGAGGCTCTGGCTTCTGCCCGATACCAAAAACGGCAAGGCGCATCAAATTTGGCTCAGTGACTTTGCATTGCGCCAATTTGAAATTCTGCGAGACATTATCGGCGCGACGGCGTGGGTTTTTCCTAACGCCAAATTGAACGGGCCGCTTGACTCCAAGACCGTGACAAAGCAGGTTGCAGACCGACAGCGCACTGACGGGCCTATGTCGGGCCGCACAAAGCAGATTGACGCGCTACAGCTTGCGGGCGGCCACTGGCGACCCCACGACTTGCGCCGGACGGGTGCGAGCACAATGGCCGAACTGGGCGCTCTGCCGGACGTTATCGAGAAGTGCCTGAACCACACCGAAGAAAGAAGATGAAGCGGATTTACCAGCGAGCCACGTATGAAGGGCCAATGCGGGATGCTTGGCAACTCTGGGGCGAACGTCTAGACCTGCTGGCAAACAAGCCCGATAACGTCCGGGTACTGCGAGTGACTTGAAAACACCAGCAACTACAGTTAGGGTCTGCATTGGACAAATACGTGCTACAAAGTCGGCGCTTGGATCAACCGAACTGTATAAAAACCCATACTGGTTTTTTTAGTGGTCCAGAAGAAAGGCAAGAACGAAACGAGTTATTAACGTCAGGGATTACGATAATCGGAGTATGGTGGAGCCGTTTGGTAACGGCTCTGTACGGGAAACGTACGACGCATTCATGACTGTCACCCGCTCTGTGCATGTTGAAAGTAAAAAGTCAACGTTATCAATTACAAATGATTTGCCAGAATGCGGCGGCGGTGAATCATCGGCTGGTGTAACGGATGGTCCTGAAGTGGGAGCAAGTGATGACGATGACGGCGGCGACAGCGACGGCGAACCTGCCAGACGACCCCGAAAGGAATCAAAAAACAGAACCCTAAAAGCTGGCGCTTATTCGCGCAAGCCCCCTTACTCCTTAACGTCGGACGACGCCGGAAACAAGATGACCAACTCAAATAGCGGTAATCACCGCACCGTCACCGCAACGGCTGGCGCTCTTTTAATACTTCCCCAAAATCCAGACATAGCTCTGTGGCGTCTGCCCACGGTCTTGGCGCACATTCCCGTCAGTCGGTCAGGATGGTGGCAAGGCGTCAAAACGGGCCGCTACCCTGCTCCAGTGAAGCTCTCGACCCGCTGCGTCGCATGGCGCTCTTCGAATATTCGCGCTCTTATCGCATCGTTTTGATCGGTCAGCATCATGACCCATATCAAAAACGGCTCGACGCCGGGAAAAGTCACGCCCAATAAAAAAGCCGCCGGCGGCATTCAATCCACCACGGCGACCAATTCAGTCTCGCACACTGACTCTACCGGCTCACACCCGGCGCAACTTCACCTCGACCTCGACGTTAGGCACGCAGCCGCTCC
>JAQGMN010000061.1 GCA_028292345.1 Polaromonas sp.
GGACGCCAGCTTTGACACGGTGCTGGTCACCTACACGCTGTGCACCATTCCCGACCCGCTGGCCGCGCTGCGCGAAATGCGCCGGGTGCTGGCGCCGGGCGGACAGCTGCTGTTTTGCGAGCATGGGCGGGCGCCCGATGAAGGCGTGCGGCGCTGGCAGGACCGGCTGCAGCCGCTATGGGGCAAGGTGGCCGGCGGCTGCCACCTGGGGCGCGACATTCCTGCGCTGCTGCGGGACGCCGGTTTCAGCATGGCCCATCTGCACACGCGCTACCTGCCCGGACCGCGCCCCTTCACCTTTCACTACTGGGGCGAAACGCTGCCGGCCTGAACGGCGGGGGCGTCCTGTCGGGATGCAGGCGCGGCGGCTGCGTTGAACACGCCACCGAGCAGTTCGGGCAGGCGCTCGGTACCCATCTTGAAGCCGCAGGCCTGCGCATGGCCGCCGCCGCCCATGCTTTCAGCCAGCGGGATGCAGTCAAAGCCGCGTTGCGAACGCAGGCCGACCTTGACGCCGCCGCTCTTGCCCACATGCCACATCAGCGCAAAGGTGCCGGTTTTCTCGGACAGCAGGTTGCCGACCAGGCTGTGGAACACGCCGGGCGCGTTGAGCATCAGGCCGTGCTGGCCGTTGAAGACGACCGGCTGCGCGCCTTCGGCGATGTCGGCGGCGAGCTTGCTGAATTTCTCGTCCATGGCCACGCCGCGCGCCATGAAACTGGTCAGCTCGGCGGGCGTGAACCCGGCAATCCCGGCCCAGCGGGAAAAGTCGAGCGGCTCCATGTCGAGCGCGGCCAGAAAGCCGGGGCTCTCGGGATACTGCCAGGCCCAGATGTCGCGGTCTTCGACATAGCGGACCAGTGCCGGCACCGGCACGGCGGGCTGGAAGAACTCCCAGGCCAGCCGGGCGCCGGACTTGCTCATGTCGAAATGCACCACGCCGCAGCGGCAGGCAAAGCCGGTCAGCTTCTCGGCCGCGCTCTTGTGGTGGTCGAGCATGACGAGCTTGGCGGCGCGCTCCTCGATGCCGCGCAGGATGTCGGCCGCAAACGAGAAGTCGAGGATGTAGACGGCCCGGCCGTCCAGCGCGGGCAACTGGTCAATGGACTGGATGTCGCCGTGGTCGAGCGGCAGGAATTCGGCCTTGCCGGCATAAAAAAGCCAGGCCGCCAGAGCCGAGGCAAAGCCGTCGGGACATTTGCGGCCGTGGTAGATGACCAGCGGATGCGGATCGTTCAGCTCGGGGGCCACCAGGAGTTGCAGGGGAAGAATGGTTTTCATGGACTGGCGATTGTCGCCTTGCCGGGCGGCTCACCGCAGGCGCGGCGCTCGAACACGGTCCAGTGTTCGCGCGTCATCAGCGCCACCGGCGGGCATGGGGCGCCTGCGAAGAAGTCGGTGGGCAGGGGCCCGTCGCGGCGAACGAAGAAGTAGCGGTAGTCGTCGCCCCGGTGTTTCCTCCATTTGAAGTCCTCGGGCTTCCAGTCGAATCCCGGCGTCACCGTCGGCAGGCGGTCAGGCCTGAAGCGCACCACCTGCGGCGGAAACCAGGCGAAGTTGAAGTCGATGAGCCCCTGCTTTTCAGCCTGGTACCAGGCGGGGAAATGGATGTAGGCGATGTCGTTTTTGGCCGCCTGGCTATTGGGCTCGAACACCAGCGTGAGGGCGCGCTGCCGGGGCTCGACCACGCTCAGGATTTCCGAAAAATCACGGGTTTCCTGCCTGAAGTTCCACGACCAGACGGTGTGCTGGCCCAGCACCGCCCAGCACGCGCCGGCCATCATCGCCATGCCCAGCGTGCCCAGGCGGCTGGCGGGCGCCGGTTCGCCAGCCGGCGCTGTCGGGCGGCTGAACATCCAGGCATAGGCAGGCAAAAGGAACAGGGCGAACCGCTCGTAAAGAAATGCGGTGTTGAAGGCGAAATGCGGAACCAGCGCCAGGATCAGCACCACGCCCAGGAAGGGCATCCAGTTCGACACGCGCCGCCAGTCGATGCGCAGTCCCATCATCCAGGGCGCGGCCGCCATGAGCACAAACACCGGAAAGAAGGTGCGCAGCGAGTTGGCCTGGCCGTTTCCGCCCACCGCAAAGGACAGCACATGCCGCCGCAGCAGCCCCAGGCGCCACTTGAGGCCGTGCTCCAGGCCGCCTTCAAGCCCGGCGTTGAAATGGCGGCTGATCAGGAAGTACACGGCGCAGGCGACGAACAACAGGACATAGGGCAGCAGCGCCGTGAGCAGCGGCTTGAAGCCGCGCCGCAGGGCCGCCGCCAACACCAGCAGCCCGCCCACGCCCCAGGCGAACACGAAAATCAGTCCGTGCGAGGCCAGCATGGCCAGCCCCACGGCCACGATGCCGGCGCCGCGCCGCAGGCTCGGCTGGCGGGCAAAGCGAACCGACAGCAGGATGAACCACAAGCCCAGCGGCGCGGCGATCAGGAAGGTGAAGAAACCCCATTTGTAGGCAAAGCCAAAAAAGCCGAGCAAAAACAGCCAGTCCAGGCGCGGATCGGCGTTGAACTCCCGGCGCAGCTTGATGCACATGAACACAAACACGACATAGCCCAGCGACAGCAGCAGCTTCAGGGCGGCCGCCACCGGCATCACCATTGACAGCGGCAGGGCCAGCCCGTAGCCCAGCACATAAGGCGTGAACGGGTTGATGCGGAACAGCTCCGACCAGGGCGACTGGCCGAGCAGCATGTCGCGCAGCAAGGCGACCTGGCCGGCATGCTGGGCCAAGTCGACCATTGGCGGATGCGGTGCGACCCAGAAGATCAGGGCGCCCCACAGCACCGTGAGCACGAACAGCGCACGCCAGGAAGACCAGGGGAAACGGGATTTCTGCATTGCGATTCCTTGTGCTTGCCGATCAGTCAGGGGTTGGCGCGGCCCGATGAAGCGCCGCATGGGTCAGGCCGCCAGCGGCCTGCAGGGCTTTGGTGCACGGGGTGCCGGGCATCAGATGGATTTCTCGATGATGAAGCGGGGCCGCTGCTTGGCTTCCGAATAGATGCGCGAGAGGTAGCCGCCGATGATGCCCAGCGCCATCAGCTGCAGGCCGCCCAGGAAGTACATGGGGATGACGGTCGAGGCCCAGCCCGGCACGGCCATGTCGGTGGCCAGCCTGACGAACAGCGCCCAGAGGCCGAATCCGATCGAGGCCAGCGACAGGCTGATGCCGATCAGGGTGATCCATTTGAGCGGCACGGTGGAAAAAGAGAAAATGCCGTCAAAGGCCAGGGCCATCATCTTGAACAGCGGGTACTTGCTTTCCCCGGCAAAGCGCGACAGCCGGTCGTAGGTGACGATGGCGGTGCGAAACCCGAGCATCGGAATGATGCCGCGCAGGAACAGGTTGACCTCCCGGAAGTCCTGCAGCGCATCGAGCGAGCGGCGGCTCATCAGCCGGAAGTCCGCATGGTCGGCCACGATATCGACGCCAAAGCGGCGCAGCAGGGCATAGTAGGCGCGCGCCGTGAAGCGCTTGAAGAAGCTGTCGGTGTCGCGCCTGGCGCGCACGCCATAAACGATGTCCGCGCCGTCCTGGTAGGCATCGAGCATCCGCGGAATGGCGCCGATGTCGTCCTGCAGGTCGGCATCCAGGCTCACCAGCACCTCGCCCCGGGCCGACAGCAGGCCGGCCAGCAAGGCATTCTGGTGCCCGCGGTTGCGCGACAGCTTGATGCCGTGAACGCGCGGGTCGGCATGGCTCAAAGATTCGATCAGCTGCCAGGTCTTGTCACGCGAGCCATCGTCCACGAAGATCATTCCGCTGTCGGCGCTGGCAATGCCCCGGGCCTGCAGGTCGTCGAGCAAGGCCAGCAGTTGCCGGCTGGTTTCATGCAGAACCTCTTCCTCGTCGTAGCATGGAATCACCAGGTTGAGATGTATGGCGGCCATGGGTTCGGGTCCCTGTTTCAAATGGATTTGGCGGGTTTTCCCGCCCCGCCGGGGTTGGCCTGTTGCCGGAAGGCAAAAAAGCGGCTGCCGAGATAGCCCAGGGCGGTATAGGCCACCGTGCCGAACACATGCGGCAAAAAGCTGGCCTCCCCCATCAGGCGGCGCGCCGTGAACAGCACCAGCAGATTGGCCAGATAGCCCACGGCGCAGACCAGCGCGAAGCGGCCGAAGCTGCGGCCCATGGCGCCGCTGTCCTGAAATGTCCACAGGCGGTTCAGTCCGTAGCTCCAGACAAAGCCGATGCCGTAGCCGAGCATGTTGGCCGGCAGGTCGCCCAGGCCCAGGACCCGCCAGGCGAAGTAGATGATGCCCATGCCGATGAGGGTGTTGGACAGGCCCACAAGGATGAACCGAAACAAGGAATGCCTGAGAAGCACGGATAGCTGTCTTTTTAAAATGGTTGACCCTGGGCAGTCCCGTTCATCGCCTCAAAACGCGGGCGGATGACCAGTCAGGGAACTGCCCGCCACCACGGGCCGGGCTGTCAAAAACCTGACTGCGGTCGGCACCCTGGGGTGACCGCCCACGACAAACAGTGACTGGCCGCCAGCATAAAACGGATTCGGCACAGGCCCGCCCGGCCCAGGTAGGACCGAACCGGGAGAAAAGATCAGGCTTTTCGGAGATTAGGGAAAACGCTGAGAGCCTGACTGCCGATTATTTAAATAATCAGGATCAAA
>JAQGMN010000111.1 GCA_028292345.1 Polaromonas sp.
CCGTGAAATCGGAAAACTGCTGGCGCCGCAGGTACGCCAGGTCATCACCATCGGCACGCCGTTCAATGCCGAGGCTGACCACACCAACGTCGGCTGGCTGTTCCGCCTGCTCAGCGGCACGCCGGCCGCCATCGATCCGGCGCTGAGCAAGCGCCTGCGCACGCCGCCGCCGCTGCCCACCACCTCGATCTACAGCCGCTCCGACGGCGTGGTGGCCTGGGAAACCTGCCGCCATGACAAGCCCGCACGGCAGGTGCAGGACATAGAGATCAACGGCAGCCACATTGGCATGGGCTGGAATCCGGCGGTGCTGCAGATCGTCGGCGACCGCCTGGGCCAGCAGCCTTCCAATTGGCAGCCGTACAGGGACGCGGCCTGAAGCGCGTTTCGGCTGCGGATTTTTTGTAGCGTCTTCCATTCAGGCTGCAAACGGATCCATCGCCAAACATGGCTTTTGCGCAGGACCGGCATGCGCAAGGAGCTATGAATTCAGTAGCATGAACTCCCAAAAACCCTGCAGTTGGTTGCCGCAGGGCGATGCCGTTGCACAAGCGAAGCGCCCGGTCTTCAACGCCACCGCCTGGCCCAAGCGAGGGTTGGCAAGAAAGAATGCATCGGCTTTGGCCCATGAAAAAAGCGGCGTTCCAGTGATGGAACGCCGCTTTGCCGGCCTTTGAATGCCCTGGCATGAGGGCTTTCAGGCGCCGCCAGGGATTAGCGGTAGATGTGCTGGCCGCCGCTTTGCCGCCACTCGTTTTCAAAGTGCGTGGCGTCTTCGTCATTGCGGGTTTTCACCCCCATCAGGATGCCGCCATTCTTGACGCCTTGCTCATACTCCTTGACGCGCTCTTCCGGAATGTTCCAGCCGATCAGGGCGCCGAGCAGACCGCCGCCGGCGGCGCCGGCACCGGCACCGGCCGCAGCGGCAGCCAGCGGGCCTGCAATCACCAGGCCGAGGCCTGGCAGCGCGATGCTCGTGCCGACGGCCGCAATGCCCGCCAGGATGGCGCCGATGGTGCCGCCAATGGCACCGCCGATGCCGGCGCCTTCGGCCGCCTTGTTGCCCAGTTCGGTTTCCTTGCCCATGGCGCTGTCGTCGGCAAAGTGGCGCTTGCGGGTTTCATCCGACATGACCAGGTTGACGTCGTCCTTCGAATAGCCGCGCGTGTGGGCGGCGTTGTAGGCGGCTTCGGCGCTGGCGCGGTCCGGGAACAGGCCCGTCACCATGTTGCTGCTTCCCGTGGTGGACGTGGTCGTGCCGCTGCCGGTGTAGGGGGTTGCGTTGGGGTTCATGTTCATGGAAGTCTCCTTTTCAGCTAAAAAACAAAATTAGGCGGTCGGTCAGTTGCGGTCGGCACGGGCTGCGCGGGTGGTTCCCACGGCGCCGTTGCCAGTCGTGCCGGTTGTGGCCGCCGTGGTGCCGGTGGCCGCTGTGGAGGCACCGCTCGCGGCGTTGTTGACGGCGTCGCTCGCCCGTGCAGCCGGCGAGGGGGCGGTGCGCACCACGGTGGCGGTATCGCTGCGCGGCACGGCCTGGCGGTTGGCGGTTGCCGCTTCCTGCGGCGTCACGCCAACGGTGGCGGGGGCTGAAGCGCCTGCGGCGGGTGCGGCCGTCTGGGCCGAGGCGCTGGCCAAAACGACAGCCAGCAGGGCTCCGAAAGGAATTGATTTGATTAAACGGTTCATGGTTTCTGCCTTTATTCAATATTTTCGGGAACACGAAAACCGTGCTTCAGTCAGCTGCAGTTGCAAGCTGAACAAACTATAAAAACCGGTTTTTCCCTTGGGGTTCAGTCCAGGCCGCATGGCGACGTAGGAGAGCGTCCCTAGTGTTTTTGCCAGGTTTCCAAAGCGCCGGCATTGATTTACCATGCGCCTCCATGCACCTCCAACTTCTTTCCAGCCCTGCTGCGGCCTGTCTTGCGCGCCCCTTTCGCCAGTTGCGCAAGGTGCTGATTGGCGGCGCCCTGGCGGCGCTGTGCGGCCTGCCGGCGGTGGCGGCTACGGCAACGGCCGGGCAGGGCGGTGGCGTGCTCCAGAGCCGCCCGGCGGCCGACGGGCCCGCCACGCGCGAATTCATCGCCTGGGTTCGCGCAACCAACAACCACCGCGGCCAGCCGTTTGCGGTCATCGACAAAAAGGCCGCCATGCTGCATGTGTTTGACGCGTCCGGCGCTGCGCGCGGTTCGTCGCCGGTGCTGCTGGGCCTGGCGGTGGGCGACGACTCGGCGCCGGGCATCGGCACGCGCAAGCTGGCCGACATCCGGCCCGACGAACGCACCACGCCGGCCGGGCGCTTTGTGTCCGAGCCGGGCCGCAACCTGCAGGGCGAGGACATTGTCTGGATCGACTATGACGCGGCCATCTCCATGCACCGGGTCCGCGCCAGCAACAAGGCCGACCGGCGGCTGGAGCGCCTGGCCACGCCGACAGCGGCCGACAACCGGATCTCCTACGGCTGTGTCAACGTGCCTGCCGCGTTCTATGACGCGCTGCTCAAGCCGGTGTTCGGCCTCAAGCCTGCCGTGGTCTATGTATTGCCCGAAACCCGCCCGGTGGGCACGCTGCTCGGCCTGGCGACCGGCGGGGCGCCGGTTCCGGGCACGACGCCCTGAACGCTTAAACTGCGAAGCTGAAGGCTGCCGCACTTCTGCCGGCCCGGGCGGCGGTTCAAAGCCGGCTGCTTTTAACCAGCGCACCACTTTCTAGCATCAAATTCGCCTCTGGCGCAAGGTGGTTCTGCGCAGCATGCTATGAATTTTGAAGCACGAGGCTTCCCTGCGCGCTGGGGGGAAGGCGGGCGGATCGTGCTAGTCAGCAGCCAGCAGAATCTTCTCGATCTCGGTGAAATCGGCTGGCTTGACCAGGTGGTGGTCGAAACCGGCCTCCTGGGAGCGCTGCCGGTCGGAATCCTGGCCATAGCCGGTCAGGGCCACCAGCACCACCTTTTCGAGCCCTTCCTGCTGGCGGATCCGCTGCGCGACCTTGTAGCCGTCGAGGCCCGGCAGGCCGATGTCGAGCAGGACCACGTCGGGCCGGTAGTCGATCGCCGCCTGCACCGCAGCCGGGCCGTCGTAGGCCAGCCGGGTGCCATGGCCGGTCATCTCCAGCAGCATGGCCAGGCCCTGGGCGCCGTCCCGGTTGTCATCGACCACCAGAACGCGCTGGGCCGCCTTTGCGGGCGCCTGGGCGCTGCCGCCCGGGCCAGGCAATGCGGCGGGCGGGGCCGCCTGCATGACCGGCAGCCGGACGACGAACTCGCTGCCCCGGCACAGGGTGCTGGACACCGTGACCGTGCCGCCATGCAGCTCCACCAGCTGCTTCACCAGGTTCAGGCCGATGCCCAGCCCGCCTTGCGACCGGTCCAGCGAACGGTCCGCCTGCGTGAACAAATCAAAAATGCGCGGCAGCAGTTCCGGCGCGATGCCCAGGCCGGTGTCGCGCACCCGGATCGTCACCATCGGCGCGGCTGCCTGTCCGGCAGCCGCCGGCGCGCTGTCCACGCTCAGCCCGATATGTCCGCCAGTGGAGGTGTATTTGGCCGCATTGTCCAGCAGGTTCACCAGCACCTGCTCCAGCCGCCCGGCATCGGCATGCACATACACCGGCTCTGGCGGCATCGACACACTGAGTTCGTGCCGGTGCTGGGCGATGAAGGGCCGGGCCGCATCGACGGCGTTGTCCACGATGCCTTTCAAATGCGCCGGTTCCAGGCGAAGCTGGACGTTGCCGGTCGTGAGGTAGGAGACTTCGAGCAGGTCGTCCACCAGATGCTTGAGCTGCTGCAGCTGGCGCTCCATGATGCCGTGGCTCCTCTGCTGGACCGGGTCCGCGTCCGCAGGCAGGCGCAGCAGTTGCAGCGCATTGGAAAGCGCCGCCAGCGGGTTGCGCAACTCATGGCTGAGCATGGCCAGGAACTCGTCCTTGCGCCGGTGCAGGTCCGCCAGCGCCTGCGCCTGGTCGGCGGTCTCGTGCTGCAGGCGGGCGCGTTCGGTCACGTCGCTGCAGCAGGTGATGGCGCCGGTGATGTTTCCCGCCTGGCCGATCAGGGGAACCACATGGGCGATGACGGTCATGCTCGCGCCTCCAGGCCGCTCAAACACGAACGCCTCGTCGTAGACCGCAGGAATGTTGCCCTTGAGCACCTCGGCAATGCGTGACTGCAGGGTGGGCGCCAGCGTGCCGTCGGACAGCCGCACCGGCGGCGCAGAGAAAAATCCGCTCTCGTCCTCGGCGGTCCCGGGTTCGGCGCCCCAGAGTTCCAGCGCGGCGCGGTTGCATTCCTGCAGCCGCCCTGCGGCATCGGATGAAAAAATCGCAATCGGCCCCCAGTCAAACAGGGCGCGAAAACGCGCCTCGCTCTGGCGCATGGCTTCGGCCGTCTTCCTGCGCTCGGAAATGTCCCGGAACAGCACCGCCACGCGCGGGCTTTGCGGCCCGCCGAGCCGGAAGGCATAGGCATCGAACCAGCGGCCCTGCATTGCCTTGGCCTCATGGACAAAGCGGTGCGGCTTTCCGGTCAGCGCGACCCTGCCGTAGGTTTCGAACCAGTGCTGTTCGATATCGGGAACCAGCTCCAGCATCCGCCGGCCCTTCGCGTCCGGCAGGCCGGTCTGCCTTTGAAAAGCAGGGTTCACTTCCTCAAAGCGATAGTCGACCGGCACCTTCTCGTCATCAAAAACAAGTTCGATGATGCAAAAGCCTTCGTCGATCGAGTTGAACAGCATCTGGTACTGCGATACGCTGTGGCGCAGTTCCTTTTCGGCCCGGCGGCGGCTTCCCAGTTCACGGCGCAGGCAGACGAACAGCAGCAGCAGCGCCAAGGAGCCCAGCGTGCCGCCGAGCAACACCGCCTCAAGCGTGGCGCGGCTGCTGGCGTCGCTTCGGGCGCCATGGCTTTTCAGGTTGTCGGTTTCCTCGGCCTTGGCCTGGGCCACCAGCGCGCGGAGCTGGTCCATGCTCTTTTTGCCGGCCAGCGCCTTGACCGCCCCGCTGGCGGCCTGCAGGCCCTGGGTCTGGCGCAAGGCGATGGTTGCCCTGGCGATCGCCAGCCTGGCCTGGGCGCCCTGCGTGAGCGCGGCAATCCGCTGCTGCTGGCGGGGGCTGCCCTCGGTCAGCAAACGCAAGCGCTCCAGGCGGGCCGGGAACAGGGCGGCGGCGGCATGGTAGGGCTCCAGGTACTCCGCCAGCCCGGTGATGATGAAGCCGCGCTGCCCGGTCTCCACATCCATGAGGCCGGAAAGGAATTCATCCAGCTGTGAAATGATGGCCTGGCTGTGCGCCTCGCGCCGCTCCGATTCGGTGGCCGCCCGCATGCTTTGGTAGGCCAGCCCGCCGACGGCGACCAGGCAGCCCAGGACCAGCGTCAGCAAGCCATCCACCAGCCTGCGCTTCGCATCGGGCGGCGCACTGGCTGCGGTGCTGTCCGGGGGCTGATGCGCCGTTCTGCCGGATGCGAGTTCAGCCGTGCTCATGGCCGCGTCCCGTCTGGGTGAATGGCCGCCCGCGCGCGCTGCGGCAGCGGGTTGGCGGCGGTCGGTTCGCAAGCGTGCGTGGTGAAGTGGTTCATCAACAGTAAGAAAAGTAAATTTACTCAGGTGCTGATGGCATCTTGACAGGTGTCGGCCCGTCCACAGCCCTGCGCTGCGCCGGCGGCAGGCAGCAGAATTTTCAGCAAGCGGTGCCGGTTTGGGCTTTGCTGCTACTGTTTAAATAGCGTAGTGCGTTACGGCGCCTGCGTCCGCGCCGGTCCGCGATGGCCTGTGAGACAGGCGCAGCTTCAGGGCGGCTGCGGGAATCGATGGTTATCTTGTCATCTAAATGACAAAATTTAACATTTGAATTGATAAAAATGATAAATCGACCGCAACCTGATCAATTCAGCCTGTTTTCACAGTGAAAAGATCTTGCCCGGATTCATGATGTTCTTCGGGTCGAGCGCGCGCTTGATGGTGCGCATCATGTCCACCGCGCCGCCGCCGGTCTCGTTCAGCAAAAAGTCCATCTTGCCCAGGCCGATGCCGTGCTCGCCGGTGCAGGTGCCTTCCAGCCGCAGGGCCCGGGCCACCAGCTTGTGGTTCAGGTCCTCGGCGGTTTCGCGCTCTACGGCATTGTCCGGGTCGATCAGGTAGCCGAAGTGGAAATTGCCGTCGCCCACATGGCCGACGAGGAAGTAGGGAATGCCGCTGGCATCGACTTCGGCCACCGATTCGAGCAGGCAGTCGGCCAGCCGCGAAATCGGCACGCAGGTGTCGGTCGAAATGGCCCGGCAGCCCGGCCGGCTCTGAATGGCGGCAAAGTAGGCGTTGTGCCGCGCCGTCCACAGCCGGGTGCGCTCCTCGGGCGTGCTGGCCCATTCAAAGGCATTGCCGCCCTGGCCGCTGGCCAGTTCCTGCACCAGCTCGGCCTGCTCCTTGACGCTTCCGGGCGTGCCGTGGAATTCCATCAGCAGCATGGCTTCCTCGCGCAGGCCGAGCTTGCTGTGGGCGTTGACCATGCGGACGGTGTTGGCGTCGATCAGCTCGACGCGGGCAATCGGCACGCCGAGTTGGATGATCTCGATGGTGGTGCGCACCGCCGCCTCGATGCTGGGGAACGAGCAGATCGCCGCCGAGATCGCCTCGGGCAGCGGATACAGCCGCACGGTGACTTCGGTGATCACGCCCAGCGTGCCTTCGCTGCCGACCATCAGGCGCGTCAGGTCGTAGCCGGCCGACGACTTCTTGGCCCGGGTGCCAGTGCGGATCACCTCGCCGCTGGCGGTGACCACTTCGAGCGCCAGCACGTTCTCGCGCATGGTGCCGTAGCGCACGGCATTGGTGCCGCTGGCGCGGGTCGCGCTCATGCCGCCCAGCGTCGCGTCGGCGCCGGGGTCGATGGGAAAGAACAGGCCGGTGCTCTTGACTTCCTCATTGAGCTGCTTGCGCGTCACGCCGGGCTGCACCGTCACCGTCAGGTCTTCGGCATGGAGGGCCAGCACCCGGTTCATGCGGCTCACGTCGATGCTGATGCCGCCCTGCACGGCCAGCAGATGGCCTTCGAGCGAGGTGCCGACGCCAAACGGAATCACCGGCACGCTGTACTGGCTGGCCAGCTTCACGGCATCAATCACGTCCTGCGTGCTTTCGGCAAACACCACGGCGGCGGGCGGCGGCGCGGCAAAGGACGATTCGTCGCGGCCGTGCTGCTCGCGCACCACCAGGGCCGTCGAGCAGCGTTCGGCAAAGCGGGTTTTCAGCGCGTCGATCAGCGCCTGCGGCGTTTCGCGCTGGGCAATTTCGGGCAGCAGGTGGTGGGGCAGCGGGGCGTTCATGGTGTGTGTCTCCTGAGGGGGGAAACCGGAGTTTACGGCCTGCCATGCTTTGCGTGCCGGGCGCGATGGCATGAGGCCGGCAGGGCCATCGCCGCGCTGGCCGGGCCGAAGCTGGATAATCTCGCGGGCTTGCCCCACCGACCTTTCAACCCACTGCGCCTTGAGCGCACTCCACCCTCATGGCCAACAGACTTTCACAAATCGCGACCCGCACCGGCGACAACGGCACCACCGGACTGGGCGACAACACCCGCGTTTCCAAGGACAGCCTGCGGGTTCATGCCATGGGCGACGTGGACGAGCTGAACTCGAACATCGGCGTGTTGCTGTGCGAGGACATGCCGGCCGACGTGCGCGGGCTGCTGGTCGAGGTGCAGCACCAGCTGTTCAACCTGGGCGGCGAGCTGTCGATTCCGGGGTTCGAGCTGCTCAAGCCCGACGCGGTGGCGCTGCTCGACGAGGCGCTGGAAACCTACAACGCCCAGCTGCCGCGCCTGGCCGAGTTCATCCTGCCGGCCGGCAGCCGCGCCGCGTCGCTGGCGCATGTCTGCCGCACCGTCGCGCGCCGCGCCGAGCGCGCCGTGGTGGCGCTGGACAAGGCCGAAACGCTCAAGGAAGCGCCGCGCCTGTACCTCAACCGCCTGAGCGACCTGCTGTTCGTGCTGTCGCGCGTGCTCAACCGCATGAACGGCGGCGACGACGTGTACTGGAAAAGCGAGCGCATGGTGCGCATGGCGCAGGGCGATGCGGCAGGGGCGCAAACGCCGTCCTGAGGCCGGTCGCCGTTGCGCTGGTTTGCTATTGAAAAAATAGCGAAATGCGCACATCCGGTATGCGCAAACTGCCTGAAACGCTTGAAAACCGGGACCCAGCCAGGCGCTGACGCCCGGGTGCGGTCAGACCAGGTGCACCGGCTCCTGCGAAGCCGTGACGGGCAGCATGTCGCCGGTGGCCAGATAACGCGAATGCCACGACAGCGCCTCGTCCAGCAGGTGCGGCGTGTGCTTGCCTGCGGCAGATTTCAGCGACCGCTCGAAATAGCTGCGCAGCGCAGGGCGGAAATCGGGATGCGCGCATTGCTCGATGATCAGCCGCGCCCGCTGCGTCGGCGACAGGCCGCGCAGGTCGGCCAGGCCCTGCTCGGTGACGATGATCTCCACGTCGTGCTCGGTGTGGT
>JAQGMN010000201.1 GCA_028292345.1 Polaromonas sp.
GGTACTCGGCGAACAACCGTCTCGACTACAAGCCGGTGCAAATGACCCCGCTGACCGTCGAATCGTTCCCACCCAAGGCGCGTACCTTCTAAGTCACGCAGCTTCCAAACGCGACGACCTTCCAGGCTGCGGGCGGCACCCGTCCGCAGCTGAAATCGAAGTTTCAAAAATTCCTGTCGAGCCGGCCTTATCGGGCCGGACGACAACGCAGGGGCAGCCATGAGCACCAAACGTGTCATGAAGTTTGAGATCTACCGCTACGATCCGGACAAGGACGAGCGTCCGTACATGCAAAAGCTCGAAGTCACCCTCGAGCCCACCGACAAGATGCTGCTCGATGCGCTGGTGCGCATCAAGATGGACGTCGACGACAGCCTGGCGCTGCGCCGTTCGTGCCGCGAAGGCGTGTGCGGCTCGGACGCGATGAACATCAACGGCAAGAACGGCCTGGCCTGCCTCACCAACATGAACACGCTCAAGGGCACCATCGTCCTCAAACCGCTGCCCGGCCTGCCGGTGGTGCGCGACCTGTTCGTGGACATGACGCAGTTCTTCAAGCAGTACAACTCGATCAAGCCCTACCTGATCAACAACAACGTGCCGCCAGAAACCGAGCGCCTGCAAAGCCCGGAAGAACGCGACGAGCTCAACGGCCTGTACGAGTGCATCCTGTGCGCCAGCTGCTCGACAGCCTGCCCGAGCTTCTGGTGGAATCCCGATAAATTCGTCGGTCCCGCCGGCCTGCTCCAGGCCTACCGCTTCCTGGCCGACAGCCGCGACGAAGCCACGGCCGAGCGGCTCGACAACCTGGAAGACCCGTACCGCCTGTTCCGCTGCCACACCATCATGAACTGCGTCGATGTCTGCCCCAAGGGCCTGAACCCGGCCAAGGCCATCGGCAAGATCAAGGAAATGATGGTCTTGCGCACCGTCTGACGTTGCCACACCTCACAGCCCATGGAAACGATGCACGATTTGCTCGATGAGCGAAGCCTGAGCAAGCTGCGCTGGCGCTGCCGCCGTGGCCTGCTGGAAAACGACCTGCTGATCGAAAAGTTCTTTCTGCGCTTTGAAGCGACGCTCAATGTCAGGCAGGCTAAAGGCTTGAATGATTTAATGGACTTGTCTGACAACGATCTGCTGGACCTCCTGCTCAGACGCAAAGAACCCGACCAGCTTTCCGATGCGCCTGCAATGGCAAGCGCCTCAACCACCGAAGCACTTGAAGTTTTAAGCATGCTGCGGCCAGGGGCTGCGGCTCCCTAACTCCCCTCTGACAAGAGAGAAAGAAATGAACATGAAGTTAGCTGACAACAAAGCCACCCTGTCCTTCAGCAATGGCAGCCCCAATGTGGACCTGCCTGTCTACCAGGGCACCGTAGGCCCGGACGTCGTTGACATCCGCAAGCTGTATGCGCAGACCGGCATGTTCACCTATGACCCGGGCTTCCTGTCCACGGCGGCCTGTCAGTCGGCCATCACCTACATCGACGGCGACAAGGGCGAACTGCTGTACCGCGGCTACCCCATCGAGCAGCTGGCCACCAACTGCGACTACCTGGAAACCTGCCATCTGCTGCTCTACGGCGAACTGCCCGATGCTGCGCAGAAGAAGACTTTCGTCAGCCGCGTGACCAACCACACCATGGTCAACGAGCAGATGCAGTTCTTCCTGCGCGGTTTCCGCCGCGACGCGCATCCGATGGCCATCATGACCGGTCTGGTCGGCGCCCTGTCGGCCTTCTACCATGACAGCACCGACATCAACAACCCCGAGCACCGCGACATTGCCGCGATCCGGCTGATTGCCAAGATGCCGACACTGGTGGCCATGGCGTACAAGTACACCGTCGGCCAGCCCTACATGTACCCGCGCAACGACCTGAGCTACTCGGGCAATTTCCTGCACATGATGTTCGCCACGCCGTGCGAGGAGTACAAGGTCAACCCGGTGCTCGAACGCGCGCTGGACCGCATCTTCATCCTGCATGCAGACCATGAGCAGAACGCATCGACCTCGACCGTTCGCCTGTGCGGCTCGTCGGGCACCAACCCGTTCGCCGCCATTGCAGCCGGCGTGGCCTGCCTCTGGGGCCCGGCCCATGGCGGCGCCAACGAAGCGGCGCTGAACATGCTGGGCGACATCCAGAAAAACGGCGGCATCGAGAACATCGGCGAATTCATCAAGCAGGTCAAGGACAAGAATTCGACCGTCAAGCTGATGGGCTTTGGCCACCGCGTCTACATGAACTACGACCCGCGCGCCAAGCTGATGCAGGAAACCTGCAAGGAAGTGCTGCAGGAAATGGGCCTTGAAAACGACCCGCTGTTCAAGCTGGCCATGGCGCTGGAAAAGATTGCGCTGGAAGACGATTACTTTGTCTCACGCAAGCTCTACCCCAACGTCGACTTCTATTCCGGCATCGTGCAGCGCGCCATCGGCATTCCCGTGCCGCTGTTCACCGCCATCTTTGCACTGGCGCGCAACGTCGGCTGGATGGCGCAGCTGAACGAAATGATTGGCGACCCCGAGTACAAGATCGGCCGTCCGCGCCAGCTCTTCGTCGGCTCCACCCCGCGTGAAGTCAAGCCGATGGCACAGCGTTAAGCCGCCCGTCCTCTCAGGCGCCTAGCAAAGCCCGCCGGATGGAAACATCGGCGGGCTTTTTCGTTATTTGCTCCATTTTCTATAGCTATGTACGCATACGGGGCATGCGCAAACGGCTGAAAATTTGATTTTTTAACAATCGTCGCGATCAATTTTTCATGCCTTCAGCTTTGCCACGCCAGACATCGCAATCTGCGATGGCCAAACTATAATCCATGGAGCAAAATTCAAGTCCGTCGTCTGGCACGATGCCTCCAGTCCATGTCCATCAAAAGTTCCGAACGCAATTTCGCCCGCCGCATCGACCTGACCTCGCTTCAGCTGTTCGTGGCCGTGTGCGAACTGGGCAGCATCGGCAAGGCGGCCGAGCGGGAATTCATCGCGGCTTCCGCCGTCAGCAAGCGCCTGAGCGACCTGGAAGCCACGCTGGACACGCCGCTGCTCTACCGCCACACCCGGGGCGTTGACCTGACGCCGGCCGGCGAAAGCCTGCTGCACCATGCGCGCTCGGTGCTGTTCAGCCTGGAAAAGATGCAGGGCGAACTCAGCGAATATGCCGATGGCGTGCGCGGCCATGTGCGGGTGCATGCCAGCATTTCAGCCATCGTCCAGTTCCTGCCCGAAGACCTCGGGGAATTCATCCGGCGGCACGGCGAGATCAAGATCGACCTGGAAGAACACCTGAGCACCGAAGTGGTTCGCGCCGTGCAGGAAGGCACGGCGGACCTGGGCGTGTGCAATACCGCCAACGGCACGGGCGAGTTGCAGACCTTGCCCTACCGCCAGGACAAACTGGTGCTGATTGTTCCCAAAGGGCATGCCCTGCTTGCGCATGGCGCTATTTATTTTGAAGCCGCGCTGGACCATGACCATGTCGGCCTGCATTCCAACAGTTCGATTTACCTGGCCATGCGCCAGGCCGCCGCCGCCGTGGGCCGCACCATCAAGCTGCGCATCCATGTCACCGGCCTGGACGCCATGTGCCGCATGATCCACAACGGCCTGGGCGTTGGCGTGATGCCGCAGCGGGCCTTCGACCTCATGCATGGCGTGGGCGAACTGGCATCCCTCACCCTGCTCGATGGCTGGGCGGAACGCCGCATCGACCTGGTGGCGCGGGATTTCTCCACCCTGCCCCTGACCGCGCGGCTGCTGGTCGATCACCTTTCGCAGCAAGCACTCACCTCCTAAAATCACCCCAAGACCACGAAGGAAAACCCATGGGACGCACCCTCTACGACAAGATCTGGGACGAGCATGTCGTCCATACCGAGGAAGACGGCACGTCGATCCTGTACATCGACCGCCACCTGGTCCATGAAGTGACCAGCCCGCAGGCCTTCGAAGGCCTGCGCGAAGCCGGCCGCAAGGTCTGGCGCATCAGTTCCATCGTGGCGACTGCCGACCACAACACGCCGACCACCGGCTGGGAACTCGGCTACGACGGCATCACCGACCTGGTCAGCAAGGAGCAGATCACCACGCTGGACGCCAACATCAAGGAATTCGGCGCAGCCGCCTTCTTTCCCTTCATGTCCAGGCGCCAGGGCATCGTGCATGTCATCGGCCCCGAGAACGGCGCCACCCTGCCCGGCATGACCGTGGTGTGCGGCGATTCGCACACCTCGACCCACGGCGCATTCGGCGCACTGGCGCACGGCATCGGCACCAGCGAGGTCGAGCATGTCATGGCGACGCAAACCCTGCTGGCCAAGAAAGCCAGGAACATGCTGGTCAAGGTCGAGGGCACTGTCGCCAAAGGCGTGACTGCCAAGGACATCGTGCTGGCCATCATCGGCAAGATCGGTACGGCGGGCGGCACCGGCTACACGATTGAATTCGCCGGCTCGGCGATCCGCGCCCTGAGCATGGAAGGCCGCATGACGGTCTGCAACATGGCGATTGAAGGCGGCGCCCGCGCCGGCCTAGTGGCGGTGGATGCCAAAACGATCGAGTATGTGAAAGGCCGGTTGCTGGCCCCGGGGACCGACGCCAAGACCGGCCAGTTTGTCGGCGGTCCCGAGTGGGACATGGCCGCGCGCTACTGGGCCACGCTGCATTCCGATGCGGATGCCAATTTCGACGCAGTGGTCGAGCTGGACGCCAGCCAAATCCTGCCGCAGGTCAGCTGGGGCACCTCGCCCGAGATGGTCTTGTCGATTGAAGGCCGCGTGCCGGACCCGGAGAAGGAAAAGGACGCCAACAAGCGCGGCGCCATCGAACGCGCCCTGGCCTACATGGGCCTGGAGCCCGGCAAGGCGCTGAACGACCTGTACATCGACAAGGTGTTCATCGGTTCGTGCACCAACAGCCGCATTGAGGACATGCGCGAAGCCGCCGCCGTGGTGAAGAAAATCGGCCAGAAGGTCGCCGGGAACGTCAAGCTCGCCATGGTGGTGCCCGGCTCGGGCCTGGTCAAGGAACAGGCCGAGCGCGAAGGGCTGGACAAGATCTTCATTGCCGCCGGCTTTGAATGGCGCGAGCCGGGCTGCTCGATGTGCCTGGCCATGAACGCCGACCGGCTGGAGCCGGGCGAGCGCTGCGCGTCCACCAGCAACCGCAATTTCGAGGGCCGGCAAGGCGCCGGCGGCCGAACCCACCTGGTCAGCCCGGCCATGGCGGCGGCGGCGGCGGTGCACGGGCATTTTGTCGACATCCGCAAGTTCGTCTGAAGACCCTGGAGAAATGCCATGAAAAAATCTGCTTCCCTGCTGCTGGCGACTGCCGCCCTGCTCCTGTCCACGCTGGCGCTGTCCGGCTGCAATACTGTTCGCGGCATTGGCCAGGACGTGCAGCGCGCCGGCTCCGCCGTTTCCAACGCTGCCAAGTAACAGGCCGAGAATCGCATGCAAAAATTCACCGTACACCAAGGCCTTGTGGCGCCGATGGACCGCGAGAACGTGGATACCGACGCCATCATTCCCAAGCAGTTCCTCAAGTCAATCCGCAAGACCGGCTTTGGCCCCAATCTGTTCGACGAATGGCGCTACCTGGACGCCGGCTTTCCCGGCCAGAACCCCGCCAGCCGCAAGCCAAATCCTGATTTCGTGCTGAACCAGCCGCGCTATGCGGGCGCGTCCATTCTGCTGGCGCGCAAGAATTTCGGTTGCGGCTCGTCGCGCGAGCATGCGCCCTGGGCGCTGGACCAGTTCGGCTTTCGCGCCATCATCGCGCCGAGCTATTCCGACATCTGCTACAACAACAGCTTCAAGAACCGCCTGCTGCCCATCGTGCTGCCCGAGGCACAGGTGGCCCGGCTGTTTGACGAGGTGCTGGCATTTCCGGGCTACCGGCTGACCATTGACCTGGAGCGCCAGGTCATCGTCAAGGCGCAAGGCGAGGAACTGCCTTTCGACGTGCAGGCTTTCCGCAAATACTGCCTGCTCAATGGCTTCGACGACATCGGACTGACGCTGCTGCAGAGCGACAAGATCAAGGCCTTTGAAGCCGAGCGGCTGGCCGCCAAGCCGTGGCTGAACCACACGGTCGCGGGCTAGGCGAATTTAATAATCAAATCATGCTTGAGCGCACTACTGGCGGGCGCAAGCTGCTATAAAAAAGATAGTATTTATGAAAATCGCAATTCTCCCGGGTGACGGCATTGGCCCTGAAATCGTCGCCGAAGCCGTCAAGGTTTTGAATGTCCTTGACCTTTCCTTTGAGCTGGAAACCGCCCTGGTGGGCGGCGCGGCTTACGAAGCCTGCGGCCACCCGCTGCCCGACGCCACGCTCCAGCTCGCCAGGGACGCCGACGCCACCCTTTTCGGCGCCGTGGGCGACTGGAAATACGACACGCTGGACCGGCCATTGCGCCCCGAGCAGGCGATTCTGGGCCTGCGCAAGAACCTGGGCCTGTTCGCCAACTTTCGCCCGGCCATCTGCTACCCGCAGCTGGTCGATGCCTCCAGCCTGAAGCGCGAACTGGTGTCCGGCCTCGACATTCTCATCATCCGCGAGCTGACCGGCGACATCTACTTCGGCCAGCCGCGCGGCCGGCGCATCGCCACCGACGGGCACTTTCCGGGAGCCGAAGAAGCCTTCGACACCATGCGCTATTCGCGCCCCGAGATCGAGCGCATCGCGCATGTCGCTTTCCAGGCGGCCCGCAAACGCGGCAAGCGCGTCACCAGCGTCGACAAGGCCAACGTGCTGGAAACCTTCCAGCTCTGGAAAGACGTGGTCACGGAAATCGGCCTGCAGTACCCGGATGTGGCGCTGGACCACATGTACGTGGACAACGCCGCCATGCAACTGGTCAAGGCGCCCAAGAAGTTTGACGTGGTGGTGACGGGCAACATGTTCGGCGACATTTTGTCGGACGCCGCCGCCATGCTGACCGGCTCCATCGGCATGCTGCCCTCGGCCAGCCTGAACAGCA
>JAQGMN010000207.1 GCA_028292345.1 Polaromonas sp.
CCGGGTGCCGCCGAATTCGACCAGCACCGAGCCTTCGGCATGCACCGTGTAGTGGCGGGTGATGCGGATGGGGCGCAAGGCATCGGGCGCGCGTGCATTGGTTCGTTGGATCGGGCTCATGGTGACAACTTTCTCGATGGAAAACGCAGGATGCGCTAGAAATGGGATACAGGCTTGCCGGGCCCATCGGGCCGGGTCGGGCTGAACGGCGCCGGTCAGGCTTTCCTGGCAGCCGAACGGCGAATGGCCGCGTTGATTTCGGCAATCGAGCGCTCGATCATGGCTTCATCGAGGTCGTCGGCCTGGGTGTCAAAGCCTCCGGCATCCAGGGTGGAGGCAAAACCGCCGTCCATCGCGCTGTCGGCAGGGCCGAGGCGTGTGGCCGCAAACGCATCGGGCGTTTCCCATTCCATCGCCAGGACGGTGACATTGTCGCCGTGCTCGCCGCCGGCCAGCAAGGCGCTTTCGACCAGCGCCGGGACCGCCTTGGACACGCTCTGGCGGCCCAGTTGCGCAACGATTTCCGCGTCGCCCAGGCTGCCCCACAAACCGTCCGAGCAGAGCATCAGTTTGTCGCCCTGGTGCAGGGCAAACGGACCGGACATCTCCAGCGTGGGCTTGGCGGGCGAGCCCAGGCAGGTGAACAGGATGTTGCGGTTCACGGGTTCGAACTCGTGCACACCGGCCCGCTCCTGCTCAAGGAATGAATGGTCGCGGGTGCGCAGCAGCAACTGGCCATCGCGCACCAGGTACAGGCGGGAATCCCCGCAATGCACCCAGGTGGCGCTGGCGCCCTGCACCACCGCCGCCACCAGCGTGGTCCGAGGGGTGTCGAGCATGCCTTTCTGGGCCGCATGGCGAACGATCCGGTGGTGCGCCGCCATCACCGCGCTGGCCAGGAATTCAGCCGGATTGGCGACCGTGGGCCTGGCTTCCTTCTGGTACAGGGCCGAAATCGTGTCGAGCGCGAACTGGGCGGCGACTTCCCCTTCAGGATGTCCGCCCATGCCGTCGGCCAGCACGAACAGGCCCGACTCGCGCGTGTAGCAGTAGCCCATGCGGTCTTCGTTCATCGCCCGGCCGCCGATGCGGCTGAGCTGAAAAACCGAAAATTTCATTTGAACCGGGTTCCCAGCACATTGGCCTTGCGCGCGGTTTTCTTGGTGTCGGTCACCACGCTGTCAAACTGCAGCCGGACCCGTTCGCCGACCGTGAGCTTGGTGTAGCGGCGTGCGCTCTCGCGGCTGAGCTCCTTCTGCAGGGCGAACACCGACTGGGGGCGGGTCAACGGGTCCAGCGCCATGCACCATTGGACGACCTCGATCAGGTTGTCGGAATACACGCCGCGCAGCCGGGACAGCGACAGCGACAGCCGGTCCTTTTCAATCCGCTGCGGCGCATCGTTGGGCGGATAGCCCTGCATGCTGGCGTAGATGCACGCGCCGATCGCATAGATGTCGGTCCACGGGCCCATGGACGAGTCGCGCCGGTACATTTCGGGTGCGGCAAAGCCGGGCGTGTACATGGGCCGGATGAAGTTGCCCTCCTTGCTCAGCACCTCTCTGGCAGCGCCAAAGTCGATCATCACCGCACGGTTGTCGTCGGTGATGAAGATGTTGGCCGGCTTGATGTCCAGGTGCAGCATCTTGTGCTGGTGCACGATGCGCAGCCCGCGCAGGATTTCGTCGAACAGCGAGCGAATCGTCGACTCGCGGAACACCTTGGGTTTTTTCAAATCGCGGGCGGTGATGATGAAATCCTGCAGGGTCCCCCCCTCCAGGTAGTTCATCACCATGTAGACGGTTTCGTTTTCACGGAAAAAGTTCAGCACGCTGACCACCGAGCCATGTGAAATCTGGGCCAGCGAGCGGCCTTCCTCGAAAAAACTCTTCAGGCCCAGGCGGTAGAGCGAAAGTTTTTCGGGCAGCACCTGCGGCAGCAATTCACCGGCGGCACGGCTGGCCAGGGACGAAGGCAGGTACTCCTTGATGGCAAACTGCTGGCCCTCGCTGTCAACGGCCAAGTAAACTACACCGAATCCACCCGCCGAAAGCTTTCGCTCAATGCGATAGCCCCCGATCGTGGTGTCAGGCGGCAGGGGCGAAGGCTTGACCTTGGACATAAATTCTCTGGTGGGCTGGGCAGAAGGTCACCCAGTCTCTTCTCTCTTTAGGAAGGCGTAAAAAGCGAATGTCAGTTTACAGCATGACGGGCTATGCAAGCCTGCAGTCCAGCACCGCGCAGGCCGCCCTCGAAACCGAACCGTCACAGGGCAGCAGTTCGCGGCTGGGCATTGAAATCCGTTCCGTCAACAGCCGCTTTCTGGACCTGGCCTTTCGCCTGCCCGATGAATTGCGCCAGGCCGAGCCTGCGCTGCGCGAACTGCTGACCGGCAAGCTCAAGCGCGGCAAGGTCGAGGTGCGCGTTTCGCTGGAAAGCACGGCGGCCAGCAGCCTGCGCGCGCCAACGCCAGCCACGCTGCAGCGGCTGGGTTCGCTGGAAGACAGCATCAAGTCCTGGCTGCCGCAGGCTGCGCCGCTCAGCGTGGCGGACGTGCTGCGCATTGCCACGAACGAAGACAAGAAGCCGCACGACTACAGCGAGGAGTTGCTCCAGACCGCCCGCCACGCGGTACACGAGTTGATGGCGGCGCGTGAGCGCGAGGGCGCGCGCCTGAGCCTCATGCTGCAGGACCGGACAGCCCAGTTGCGGGCGCTGGCCGAATCGGCCGTGCCCATGGTTCCCAAACTGGTCGAGCAGCAGAAAACCCGCTTTCTGGAACGCTGGAAGGAAGCGCTGGCGCTGGGCAGCAGCAGCGTGCTGCCGGAAATCGCCCAGGACCGGGCGCTGACCGAGGTGACCGCGTTTGCCATCCGGATCGACGTGGCCGAGGAAATCACCCGCCTGGCATCGCACCTCGATGAAATCGACCGCCTGCTGGCCGGCGGCGGCGAACTGGGCAAGCGCCTGGACTTCCTGATCCAGGAACTCCACCGCGAGGCCAACACCCTGGGCTCCAAATCGGCGTCGCTGGAACTGACGCGGGTGTCGGTCGACATGAAGGTGCTGATCGAGCAGATCCGCGAGCAGGTGCAGAACATCGAATGACGTCACAAACTTTCAACAGCTTCTAAATCAATAGCAAACATCGCTCGCCAAGTATGGACTATCCCGGAAATCTCTTTGTAGTAGCCGCCCCCAGCGGGGCCGGCAAATCCAGCCTGGTCAAGGCCCTGATGGAACTCGATTCGGCCATCCAGCCGGCCGTCTCGCACACCACCCGACCGCCGCGCGGGCAGGAAAAACACGGCAGGGAATACTTTTTTCTCTCGCCCGAAGAGTTTGACGGCATGGTGGCACGCGATGCCTTCCTGGAATGGGCGCATGTCCACGGCCACCGCTATGGCACGTCGCGCCACACCATTGAAGAGCGGGTTGCGCATGGCGCCGACGTGATCCTGGAAATCGATTTCCAGGGCGCCATCAACATCAAGCGGATTTTCGCCAACGCCATCCTGATCTTCATTCTTCCGCCCAGTTGGGAAGAACTGCGCTCTCGCCTGCAGCGCCGCGGCGAAGACAGTCCGGAGGTCATCGAATTGCGGCTGCAGAACGCGGCCGTGGAAATGGCACAGGCGCAAAAATTCGACTTCGTTATAATCAATGAGTTGTTTGAGCGGGCAGTTTTCGACTTGAAAACCATTGTGCATGCCCAGCGGCTGAAATATTCGGCCCAGCGACGCGCCAGAGCCGAGACGTTTTTGGCGCTTCACATTCCCTAAATAACCGTCCCCAAGTCGACGATCACCTGAAAGAACCCCATGGCCCGCATCACCGTTGAAGACTGCCTTGAAAAAATCCCGAACCGCTTCCAGCTGGTTCTGGCGGCCACCTACCGTGCCCGCATGCTCAGCCAGGGCCATGCCGCCAGGATCGAAAGCAAGAACAAGCCCGGCGTCACCGCCTTGCGGGAAATTGCCGCAGGCAAGGTGGGCCTGGAAATGCTGAAAAAAGTACCAAACTAAAACTGCCAAATTTATAAAAAAGCACCTTTCGAGGTGCTTTTTTCATTTTCAAAATCGTCTAAAGCCATTTTCCATCGACTTTATTCAGGTAGCGTTACATTTAGGGATATGAACGCCATGCCGACAACCGCCGTTCCCCACAAGCCGACCCCTGCCGCAGCCAATGCGGCGGCAGCCAGTTTTGCGGCCCTGACCGCCAAACTCGACTACCTGAACGCCGCCGACATAGAAAGTGTCCGCCAGGCCTACCGCTTTGCCGACCAGGCGCATCTGGGCCAGCTGAGAAACAGCGGCGAGCCCTACATCACGCATCCGATTGCCGTGGCCCAGCAGTGCGCCGAATGGAAGCTCGATGCGCAGGCCCTGATGGCGGCGCTGCTCCACGATGCGATGGAAGACTGCGATGTCAGCAAGCCCGAGCTGATCGAGCGCTTTGGCGCGCCGGTGGCCGATCTGGTCGACGGGCTGACCAAGCTGGAAAAGCTCGAATTCAACACCCGGGAAGAAAACCAGGCGGAGTCTTTCCGCAAGATGCTGCTGGCCATGGCGCGCGATGTGCGGGTCATCCTGATCAAGCTGGCCGACCGCATCCACAACATGCGAACGCTTGGCGACGCGCCGCGCACGAAATGGAAGCGCATCTCGAGCGAAACGCTGGAAATTTATGCCCCGATCGCGCACCGCCTGGGCCTGAACTCGACCTACCGCGAACTGCAGGACCGCTCGTTCCAGCATTTGCATCCGTGGCGCTATGCGATTCTGGCCAAGGCCCTGACCCGTGCGCGGGGACGCCGGCGCGACGTGATCAAGCGGGTGCAGTCCGAAGTGGAAGCGGCCTTTGCCACGTCGCAGATCCCGGTTCGGATCTACGGGCGTGAAAAAACGCTCTACTCGATTTACCACAAGATGGACCAAAAGCACCTGTCGTTCGCGCAGGTGACCGACCTGTACGGTTTTCGCGTCATCCTCAACGAGGTGACGGCCTGCTACAGCGCGATGGGCATCCTGCACCAGCTCTACAAGCCCTTGCCGGGAAAGTTCAAGGACTACATTGCCATTCCCAAGGTCAATGGCTACCAGTCGCTGCACACCACGCTGGTCGGGCCCTTTGGCACCAACATCGAGTTCCAGATGCGCACCGATGCGATGCATGTCGTGGCCGAGGCGGGCGTGGCGGCCCACTGGCTGTACAAGGCGTCCGATCCGAACAGCGACACGTCGCAGCGCCTGGGAACCAAGTGGCTTCAGTCGCTGCTCGACATCCAGCATGAAACCCATGATGCGGCCGAGTTCTGGGACCACGTCAAGATCGACCTCTTTCCCGAGGCGGTCTACGTCTTCACACCGAAAAGCCAGATCATGGCGATGCCGCGCGGCGCCACGATTGTCGACTTTGCCTATGCCATCCACAGCGACGTGGGCCACCATGCGATTGCCGCCAAGGTCAATGGCGAGCAGGTTCCGCTGCGCACCGAACTGCTGAACGGCGATGTCATCGAAATCATCACCGCGCCGGTTTCCACGCCGAATCCGGCCTGGCTGGGGTTTGTCCGGACCGGCAAGGCGCGCTCGAAGATTCGGCATCACCTCAAGAGCATGGCCATCACCGAATCGCAGGAACTCGGTGAAAAAATGCTCGCCCAGGCGCTTCGGGCCGAGGGCATCGACCGGCAGCGACTTTCGGAAGACGACGACGCGCACCACGCGACCTGGGAAAAAATCCTTCGCTTCACCGGCAACCGTTCTCGCGCCGAGTTGCTGACCGACATCGGCATGGGCAAGCGCATTGCCAGCATGATCGCCAAGCGCATCGTCTCGTTCCTGGCCGAGAAAGGCGAGAAACCCGATGCCCTGCTGATGAGCCGGGAACGCTACATTCCACATGAATCCGTTTCGCAAGGCGGCTTGGTGCTCGATGGCAGCGAAAAAAGCTCGGTCCAGTTCGCCCGATGCTGCAGCCCGATCCCGGGCGATGCCATCGTGGGTTATCTCGGACGGGGCGAAGGCCTGTTCGTGCACACCGAGGACTGCGCGGTAGCCAAGCGGCTTCAGCAACGCGACATTGAGCGCTTCATTGCCGTGGACTGGTCGGACGAGCCGACCCGAACGTTTGAAACCAACCTCATGGTCACGGTGTCCAATGGCAAGGGCGTGCTGGCCAAGGTGGCTGCCGCGCTGGCCGGCGCCGAGGTGGACATCACCCATGTGGACATGGGGCATGAACCGGCCAATGGCGCCACCGACCTGAGGTTCAGCGTGGCGGTACGCGACCGCATTCACCTGGCTGCGGCGATGCGCAATGTCAGGCGCACCCCGTCGGTGCTGCGGGTGCAGCGCTTCAAGGCCAGCGTCTGAAGGGCCTCGCCCCCTTTGCTCTTGCTTTGGTGAATTGACCGGGTCAGGCCCGCCCGGTTGCCGTGCCGGCCCGGGGATAGTCCACCTTCAGCACTTCAAGCAACTGCGATCCCTGGGGGGTGACCAGCGTCACTTCGTCGCCTGTCCGCGCCTTCAGCAAGGCACGCGCCACCGGCGAAACCCAGCTGATCTGTCCCATGGCACTGACGGCTTCGTCAATGCCCAGGATGGTCACGGTTCTTTCAAGCCCCTGGTCATCGGCATAGGTGACCGTGGCGCCAAAAAACACCTGGTCGTTGCCATGGTGGATGCCGGGGTCGCTGATTTCTGCGATTTCCAGCCGCTGCGTCAGAAAGCGGATGCGCCGGTCAATCTCCCGAAGGCGCTTTTTGCCGTACAGGTAGTCGCCATTTTCCGACCGGTCGCCGTTGCTCGCCGCCCAGTGAACGATATCGACGACCTTGGGCCGCTCGTTGTCGATCAGGTCGAGCAGTTCCGCCCGCAAGCGCGCATAACCCCCAGGCGTGATGTAGTTCTTGCCACTGGCCGGCAGGCTGGGTAGGGGTAGTTCGTCCTCGTCGTCCGCATCGGTTTCTTTGGTGAAGGCTTTGTTCATGCTGGCGCCAGAATAGCATTCCTGCGCTCCGCCATTTCCAGCGCCGCATCGCTCAAAACGAAAAATCCTGCAATTTTCGTTGCCGGTAATTCCTTTTCTGCGCCACGTCTACAACGCGGGCACCGGATGCAGTTGGGCATTCGATCTTGGATTGACCGGGAAGCGGATCAAGACATATCGAATCTACAATTTATTCTTTGGAGAAATAACAAGTGCATTTGATAATCGAACGGGTTATTTAGGAGACTTCTTGTTATGAATTTTCAGCAACTGCGTTCGGTACGGGAGGCGGTGCGGTGCGGCTTCAATCTCACCGAAGTGGCCAACACGCT
The DNA here is from genome assembly GCA_028292345.1 of Polaromonas sp. GTDB lineage: Bacteria > Pseudomonadota > Gammaproteobacteria > Burkholderiales > Burkholderiaceae_C > Polaromonas. The sequence continues at coordinate 7,329 of JAQGMN010000207.1, forward strand.
GCACACCTCGCAACCGGGCGTCAGCCGGCAGATCCGGGAACTGGAGGAGGAACTCGGCATTGAACTCTTCGTGCGCGCCGGCAAGCGGCTGACCGGCCTGACCGACCCGGGCCGCCACGTCCTGCCCATCATCGAGCACATCCTGCTCGGCAGCAGCAACCTGCGCCAGGCGGGGGCGGAATTCGCGTCCCAGCAAAGCGGCCTGCTGTCGATTGCCGCCACGCACTCGCAGGCGCGTTATGCCCTGCCCATGGCCGTGCAGGCCTTCCGGGCGCAGTTCCCCGACATCAAGCTGCACCTGCACCAGGGCTCGCCCGAGCAGGTGGCCGACATGCTGCTGTCCGGCGAGGCCGATGTGGGCATCGCCACCGAGGCGCTGGGCCGGTACGAGGAATTGATCGCGCTGCCCTGCTACCGCTGGACGCACTCGGTCATCGTGCCGCCGGGACATGCGCTGCTGGACGAGCCGCTGACGCTGCAGCGGCTGGCAGGCTATCCGCTGATCACCTACGACACGGGATTCACCGGCCGCACCCGCATCGACGAGGCCTTCCAGGCGCAGCACCTCACGCCCGACATCACGCTCAATGCGATGGACGCCGACGTCATCAAGACCTATGTGGAGCTGGGCATGGGCGTGGGCATCGTGGCGTCGATCGCTTTCGAGGCCGAACGCGACCTGACGCTGCGCGCGATCGATGCGGGCGATCTGTTCGGCATCAACCTGACCAAGCTGGCGGTGCGCCGCGGCAGCTACCTGCGCGGCTATGTGTACGCCTTCGTCGAGTCTTTCGCGCCCATGCTGACCCGCAGCGTCGTGGAACAAGCCCTGAGCGGCGCCCAGTCGCCCCTGGCGCTGGCGAAGCCTGCGGCATTGCCGGAACGCCTTGCCCTTGAGGGGCCGGGTCACTGAGTCGTCGATGAAGAAGTGCCCTGTGCGGGCATTGGATCGCACAGGGCGGAGGTCAACGCGGCGCAATCGTCTTCACAGCTTGGCAATCGACACTTCGGTGGACTTGACCAGCGCCACCACCTCGCTGCCGATGGCCAGTTCAAGCTGGTCGACCGAGCGCGTGGTGATCACCGAGGTGACCATGCCCCACGGCGTTTCGACATCGATCTCGGACACGACATCGCCGCGAATGATTTCCTTGACCTTGCCGCGGAACTGATTGCGGACGTTGATGGCTTGAATGGCTTGGGTGGGCATGAAGTTCTCCTGGAACGGTTAAAAAATAAAGGCGATACGATTTATGTTGCTATGTAATTAGTAGCTGTTTGCGCCCGTCGCTATTGCGCAAAAGGCATGTTTCACTCATCAAACTGCCCAGCGCAGGCCATGCGCGGGCGTGGCGGGCCAGACCGGCTCGCGGCCGGGCGTTTCGTCGGCGGGCTGCTGCAGCACGCGGTCCAGAATCCTTTTTTCGATCACGCCGAACAGCGGGTCGCTGCGCTGGCGCGGACGCGGCAAGGGAATGCGCTCGTCCAGCGCGATGCGGCCGTCCTCGATCAGGATCACCCGGTCGGCCAGCGCTACGGCCTCCTGCACATCGTGCGTGACCAGCAGCGCGGTAAAACCGTTGCGCTGCCACAGGCCCTCGATCAGCTGGTGCATCTCGATTCGGGTCAGGGCGTCGAGCGCGCCCAGCGGCTCGTCGAGCAGCAGCAGGCGCGGGTTGTGCACCAGCGCCCGGGCCAGCGACACGCGCTGGCGCTGCCCGCCCGACAGCCGCGCCGGCCAGTCATTCAGGCGGTCGCCCAGTCCGACCTGCGCCAGCACATCGGCCGCCGCAGAATGCCCGCTTGCCGGCAGGCCCAGCGCCACGTTGTCGATCACCCGGCGCCACGGCAGCAGGCGCGAATCCTGGAACATGACGCGGATGTCGTCCCTCAGGCCGCTGACCGGCTGCGCGTCGAGCGCGATCACGCCCTGCGTTGAAGGTTCCAGCCCGGCCACCAGGCGCAGCAAGGTGCTTTTGCCGCAGCCGCTGCGGCCGACGATGGCGACGAATTCGCCGGGCTCGATGTTGAGTTCGGCTTTGCGCAGCACCTCGCGCTGGCCGTACTGCTTGGACAGGCCGCGAATCTCCAGCCGATCGCCGCGGAGGGCAGAAGGTTTAGAAACAGTCATGGGTTCTCCTTAAACGCCGGTGCTCTGGTAGCCCGGATGCCAGCGCAGCCAGTAGCGCTCCAGCCCCTTGGCGAACATGTCGGCCAGCTTGCCGAGCAAGGCGTAGAGCAGGATGCCCACCAGCACGATGTCGGTCTGCAAGAATTCGCGGGCGTTCATCGTCAGGTAGCCGATGCCGGCCTGCGCCGAGATGGTCTCCGCCACGATCAGGATCACCCACATCAGCCCCAGCGAAAACCGCAGGCCCACCAGGATGGACGACAGCGCGCCGGGCAAAATCACCTCGCGGTACAGCTGCCAGCGCGTGAGGCCGTAGCTGCGGCCCATCTCGATCAGCCCCGGATCGACATTGCGGATGCCGTGAAAGGTGTTGAGGTAGATCGGAAAAAACACCGACACCGCGATCAGGAACAGCTTGGCGGTCTCGTCGATGCCGAACCACAGGATCACCAGCGGAATCAAGGCCAGCGCCGGGATGTTGCGCACCATCTGGAGCGTCGAGTCGAACAGCGTCTCGAAAAACTTCACCGAGCCGGTCAGCAGGCCCATCGCCAGCCCCAGGCCGCCGCCGATGGCCAGACCCGACAGCGCGCGCCCGGCGCTGACCTTCACATGCGTCCACAGCTCGCCCGATTCGGCCAGTGCCCAGGCCGCCTTGATGACGTCCGAGGGCGCGGGCAGCACGCGGGTGGAGAGCCAGCCCATCGACGCCGCCACCTGCCACAGGGCGATCAGCCCGACCGGCACCAGCCACGGCAGCGCCCGCTGGCTGATGTCGCGCCAGATCGCGCCACCGGCCAGGCGCGGCAGGCGCAGGCCAGCGAACAGCGTTAAAAAGCCCAGCCCCGGCGCTTCGATCACGTCGGGCATGGGCGTGACCTGGAGTTCACGCGTAGGTTGTGTCATCAATCGCTCCTTGGAATGCGCTTCAGCTTTGCGAAACGCGCGGCTGATAATGGTTGGCCACGACCTCGCCGAACGGCCCGGTCAGCCCGCTGCCCGGCAGCTTGTGGCGCATCTCGAGCGGCAACAGCGGAAACACCAGTTCGGCAAAGCGGTAGGCTTCCTCCAGGTGCGGATAGCCCGAGAAGACAAAGGTGTCGATACCGAGCGCGGCGTATTCCTCGATGCGGGCGGCCACCGTCTGGGCGTCGCCCACCAAGGCCGTTCCGGCACCGCCGCGCACCAGGCCCACGCCGGCCCACAGGTTGGGGCTGAT
>JAQGMN010000209.1 GCA_028292345.1 Polaromonas sp.
GACCTTGTCGGTCGCGTCAATCACAAACCACTCGTGCGTCACATCAGCGGGTTTGGCGCTGAAGGTTTTCATGAGTTTTCTTTTCAAAGGAAAGGGTTTGTCGGGTTCTTTTCCACGGTCGGCGTTCTTCTGATGAGAACCTCTTAGGTGGTCATTTGCCTGTTCAAGCAACCCTGCCGCGGAACCACATGTGCGCTGCAGAGCCTGCGATTATATGAAGAATCAGGCGCTTGCGTCAATTTTTGGCGGTCTTTGCGTCCAAGAAGGTACGATAGAGGGATGTTTTCCTACCGCCACGCCTTCCATGCAGGCAACCATGCCGACGTTCTCAAGCACACCGTCTTGATTGCGTTGATGAAGTACCTGACCCAGAAAGACACGGCGCTGACCGTGATCGATACCCATGCCGGCGCCGGACTGTACCGCCTCGACGGCGACTACACCGAGACCAGCGGCGAGGCCGGCGAAGGCATCTTCAAGCTGATTCTGGGCTCAAAATCCGTTCCAGCGCAAGCAGGACGTAACGATAAAGCTATAAAAAAGATAGCACCCGATGCGACGGCGGCAACTGATGCGCCTGCGGCCGGCAGCTACCCTTGGGCGCCCGCCCTGCTCGACTACCTGGAGTTGCTTCGCAGCCTGAACCCGCATTTCGCCCAGACCGGCGACCCGGCGCACCTGAAGATCTACCCGGGCTCGCCGTTCATCGAACAGAAGTTCCTGAGCGGGCGCGACAAGCTCAAGCTGTTCGAGTTGCATCCGACCGATTTCAAGTCGCTGACCGGCAACATCGAGCAGCTCGGCGTCGGCCGCCAGGTCGTGGTGGCGCGTGAAGACGGCTTCGAGGCGCTGAAGACCTTCCTGCCACCGCCAGCCCGGCGCGCCATGGTGCTGTGCGACCCGAGCTATGAAATGAAAACCGACTATGCCCGGGTTGCCGCCACCATGGCCGATGCCGTCAAGCGCTTTGCGACCGGCACCTATGTCGTCTGGTACCCGATCATTCCCCGCCCCGAGGCGCACGACCTGCCGCGCAAGCTCAAGACCCTGGCAGTCAAGGCGCACCGCCCCTGGCTGCATGCCACGCTGACCGTCAAATCGAGCAAGCTGACCACAGACAGCGAAGGCGAAGTGGTTCGCCCCGGCCTGCCGGCCAGCGGCATGTTCATCATCAACCCGCCGCACACGCTCAAAGCGGAACTCAATGCCGCGCTGCCGCAGATGGTCGCACTGCTCGGCCAGGACCGCAATGCCGGTTTCACGCTGGAGCATGGCGGCTGAACCTGCCCAAGCAGGCAGCACCTGACTGGCCACCACCGCTGGCCCCATCCCAACCTTCCCCCAAAGGGGGAAGGGGCAATACGGGCATAAAAGCGCGCGATCTTTCCTTTCGGCCCACACCAGCAGGGGCCGCGGAACCGGCTTTGCCGGGCCGCAGGCGCAGCGGCCCCCTCGGGGGGCAGGGAGCCACACGCAGTGGGCGACCGTGGGGGTTAATATTTCAATGCAGTGCTCTTGCCCCAGAACACGCGGTAGGCAAACACCGTGTAGCCGATGATCATCGGCAGCACGACGGCGGCGCCGACCAGGATGATGCCCATCGATTCGGGCGAGATGGCGGCCTGCCAGATGTTGATCCGGTCGATCACCAGCCACGGGAACAGGCTGTAGGCCAGGCCGTAGAAGGCCAGCAGAAACACCCCGATGGTCGCGCCGAACGGCACCCAGGCGCCGTATTCGTTGCCCTGCGCCAGCCGCGTGGGCAGGCGCTGCAGGCTGCGGTGGGTCACCCAGAACAGCACGGCGGTAGCAAGCGGAATCGGCATCAGCAGCACGATGTTGGGAAAGCTGAACCACTTGTCGAAAATAGACTGGCTGACCCACGGCGTGGCAATTGAAATGGCGGCAATGCCGGCCATGGTGAAGAACAAACTGGCCCGCGCCCAGCGCACCGCCTGCAGCTGCAACTCGCCCTCGGACTTGATGATCAGCCAGCCCGCGCCCATCAGGCAATAGGCGGCCACCAGCGCCGCGCCAATCACCGCATTGAAAACCATCACCCAGCCGGACGCGTCAAAGCCGGTGATCAGCGAGCCCAGCATGTAGCCCTGGCTCCAGCTGGCCAGGACCGATCCGGCAAAAAAGGCGCGGTTCCACAGCGGCTTGAGCGCCGCGCGCGCCTTGACGCGGAAGTCAAAGGCCACGCCGCGCAGCGTCAGGCCGATCAGCATCATCGCCACCGGCAGGTACAGCGACCCCAAAATCACGCCGTGCGCCAGCGGAAACACGGTGAGCAGGATGCCCACGCCCAGCACCAGCCAGGTTTCGTTGGCATCCCAGAAGGGGCCGATGCTGGCGATCATGCTGTCCTTGTCGTCGTCGCTGGCGCGGTTCATCAGCACGCCGACGCCCAGGTCGTAGCCGTCGAGCACCACATAGGCCAGCATCGCCAGGCCCATCACCACCAGAAACACCATCGGCATCCAGCCGGCGGCCTGCGTCAGGTCGGGCGCGAGGTCAAGCATGGGAGGCTCCTGCGGGTTGGACTTTCTGCTGGGCCTGGGGGTCCGGGTAGTTCACCGGATTGAGCGTGTCCTCCATGCCCGCCTCGAAAGGCTTGTCGGCATGCGTGCGGTGGCGCGCCAGGTAGAACACGACCGAGACATAGGCCACGATCAGCGCGGCATACAGGGCCAGGTACAGCGACAGCGTCAGCGCGATCTTGGGCGCCACCACCTGCGAGGCCGCGTCGGCCGCGGTCAGGACGCCCGACACCAGCCACGGCTGGCGGCCGATTTCGGTGGTGTACCAGCCGGCGATCAGGGCCACCCAGCCGGCAAAGGTCATGGCCACCAGCGCCCTCGCCTGCCAGGTCTTCAACTCGCGCGCAGGGTCTTTTTTCCACGGCGCCAGCTGTAAAACGCTCAGCCAGCTCACGAGCAGCATCAGCATGCCCATGCCGACCATGATGCGAAACGCCCAGAACACCGGTGCGACGGGCGGGTGCCTGCCCTCGAACTCGTTCAGGCCCTTGACCTCGCCGTCCAGGCGGTGCGTCAGGTAGAGCGACGCCAGCTTGGGAATGCCGATTTCATAGCGGTTTTCCTTCGCCTCTTCATCGGGCAGCGCAAACAGCACGGCGGGAACGCCTTTTTGCGTCTGCCAGATGCCTTCCATGGCGGCGAGCTTGGCAGGCTGGTGCTCCATCGTGTTCAGGCCGTGGAAGTCGCCGGCAATGATCTGCAGCGGAATCAGGAAGGCGGCCAGGTAGATGCCGGTCTTCAGGCTGGCGATGACTTCACCAGCGCGGTCCTGCCGCAGCCAGCGGTAGGCGGAAATGCCGGCCACCAGAAAGGCCACCGTCAGGCCCGAGGCCAGCATCATGTGGGTGAAGCGGTAGGGAAACGACGGGTTGAAGATCACCTCCAGCCAGCTGGTGACATGCGCCTGGCCGTTGATCATTTCAAAGCCGGTGGGCGTGTGCATCCACGAATTGAGCGCCAGGATCCAGAAGGCCGACAGCGTGGTGCCGCCGGCCACCAGCAGCGTGGCGATGGTGTGCATGCGTTCGCTGACACGGGAACGGCCGAACAGCATGACGCCCAGCATGGTGGCTTCCAGGAAGAATGCGGTGAGCACTTCATAGGCTAAAAGCGGCCCGGCGATGTTGCCGACGGTTTCCATCAAGCCCGGCCAGTTGGTGCCGAACTGGAAACTCATGGTGATGCCGCTGACCACGCCCAGCGCAAAGGTCAGCGCAAAAATCTTCACCCAGAACTGGTAGGCGTCCATCCAGTGCTGCTGCCCGGTTTTCACAAAGCGCAGCTTGAAGAACAGCAGCACCCAGGCCAGCGAGATGCTGATCGTCGGGAACAGGATGTGAAAGGTCATATTGGCCGCGAACTGAATCCGGGCCAGCAGAAATGCGTCAAGTCCGTCCATGGTCAGCTCCTGTCTGTTTCAACTAGCGGGGGTGGCGGCAATACTGCCGGGCTGGCGGTGGAAAGGCCCTTGAAGCCGGCCTTCACGCTGCTGGCCACCTTGTCCGTGGCCTGCAGCAGTTTTTGCACCTTGGCGCCCATCTTCATCAGGCTGACCAGCGTGGCCGAGTCCATTTTCTGCACGTCGGCCAGCCAGCCGGTCATAAGCTCGATCAGGTCATGCATCTGCTTCATGCGCGCCTGGGCATGGATGTCGTCCGCGCCGCTGGGCTGCTCCATCAGCGCATCGCGCAGCATCGACAGCGTCGGGTCGATCTCGCGCTTGCGCCGCTCCTCGGCCAGGGTGCGGAAAATCACCCACACGTCCTCGGGCGCCTGGAAATACTCGCGGCGGTCATTGGGCAAGTGCTGCAGGCGCACCAGATTCCACGACTGCAGCTCCTTCAGGCCCATGCTGACGTTGGAGCGGGAAAAAGCCAGCGCCTCGCCGATGTCGTCGGCATTCAGCGCCCGGGGCGAGACATACAGCAGGGCATAGATCTGCCCGACGGTGCGGTTGATGCCCCAGCGGCTGCCCATTTCTCCGAAATGCAGGACAAAACGCTGGGTCAGGGGGGCAAGGTTCATGGTGTGCAATTTACTGAAGTTTCAGGAATTACTGAAATTCTAGTAAACAGGCAAAAAGCACGCTGGCGGTTTTGTTTAACCTTGAAGACCCAAGGGAATGCCGCCAGCACCGGCCGCGCGGGGTTCGTTCATGCAGGCGCAGGCGGCGCTGAAATGGCCGGAACGCTAGTGGCGGTAGGGGTCCGCCGGCTTGCGTGCGGTCCGGCGCGGCAAGGGGGATTTGCGTGAGCGCGAAACCCGCGCCGCGCCGCCCGGGCTGTCGGCCACGTTCAGCGACACCTCGGCGACGCCAGCTGCCGTCAGCCCCAGCACCTCGGCGGCGGCCTGGCTCACGTCGATCACCCGGCCTGGGGAAAACGGTCCCCGGTCGTTGATGCGCACATCGACCTCGCGCCCGAGCTTGAGGCTGCGCACCCGGACGATGGTGCCGAAAGGCAGCGTCTTGTGCGCCGCCGTCAGCGCGTATTTGTCGTAGTTCTCGCCGCTGGCGGTGCGTCGGCCATGGAACTGCCCGCCATACCACGAGGCGTGGCCGCGCTCCAGTTCGCGGGCCGCCTCGCCGGTCAGCTGGTATTTTTCATCGACGGGTGCTTCGGCCGGCGCCGGGGCTTGCGTTTCGGTTTCAGGCGCGGGAGCCTCGATGTGCCTGCGCAGGCGCCTGGCAATGAAATCGGCCAGGCGCGAGGGCGGCGGCGTCTCGGCGACAGGGGCCGGTGGCGGCGCTGCCGGGGCCGGCTGCGCTGGCGCCGGAGCAGCTGCAGCCAGTTCCGCAACCGGCGGCGCCGTCGGTGTGGCGCAGGCTGCCAGCAACCCGAGAAGGCCAGCCGCCAGCCAGCACTTGACGGCAACCGGGAAGGCGCAAACCGGTCCCGCCATCAGGCCGGCTTCAACCGGCGAATGATCTCGGACGTTGCGGCCGCCTGGTTCATCGTGTAGAAATGGATGCCCGGCACGCCTGAAGCGCGCAGCTGGTCGCACAAGGCGGTCATCACGTCCAGGCCGAAGCTGCGGATCGAGGCGGTGTCGTCGCCAAAGCCCTGCAGGCGCAGGCGGATCCAGCGCGGAATCTCGGCGCCGCAGGCGTCCGAAAAGCGCATCAGCTGCGTCGAACTGGTGATAGGCATGATGCCCGGCACCACCGGCACCCGGACGCCCAGGCGCTGCACGTCATCGACAAAACGGAAGTAGGCGTCGGCGTTGAAGAAATACTGGGTGATGGCCGAATCGGCGCCGGCCCGGACCTTGGCCGCGAAGGCCTGCAGGTCGGCTTCGGCCGACCGGGCCTGTGGATGGATTTCCGGGTAGGCGGCCACCTCGATGTGAAAGGCGTCGCCGGTCTCGTTCCGGATGAAGGTCACCAGGTCGCTGGCGTAATGGAACTCGCCGCCCGCGCCGTAGCCGCTGGGCAGGTCGCCGCGCAGCGCCACCAGCCGCTGGACACCCATGGCGCGCAAGGCGGCCAGCTGTTCGCGCACCGTCGCCTTGGTCGCGCCGACGCACGAGAAATGGCTCGCGGCGGCCACGCCTTCGCCGAGGATCGCCTTGACGGTGCTGAAGGTGCCCTCCTGCGTCGAGCCGCCGGCGCCGAAGGTGACCGAGCAGAACTCGGGCCGGTGCGCATACAGCGCCTGGCGCGTGGCGCGCAGCTTGTCGGCGCCTTCAGGCGTCTTGGGCGGGAAGAATTCGAAACTGACCGGAATGTTCATCGCGGGCCTTCTAGTCGCTGGTGACGTTGTCGTCGGATTTCTTGCCGCGCCGCTTGGCCGGGCCATGCTGGCCGGCATGCGCGGCCTCGGCGGCCTCGGAGTCTTCGTGCGGCTCGCGGGAGGCGCGCAGTTCGCTGCGCGGAATCCGCTTGGCGGCCTTGCGTTTGGGCGCGGCGGCCAGCGGCTGGTCTTCGCCCTGCACTTCGTGGCCCTTCTGCGCATGGATGAAGAACTCGCGGTTGCCGTCGCCGCCGGCAATCGGCGACGCCAGCCAGGCCTTGACGTCCAGCCCCAGGGCGGCGCAGGTGTCACGCAGCCGCTTTTCCACGAACTCGAAATGCGCCGCGTCGCGCACGATGCCGCCCTTGCCGATCTGGCCGGGCTGCAGTTCGAACTGCGGCTTGACCAGCATCAGCAACTGGCCGTCGGCCTTGAGCAGGCGCACCACGGCCGGCAGCACCAGCGTCAGCGAGATGAACGACAGGTCGCCGGTCAGGAGGTCGAACACCGGGCTGAAGCCGTCCGTGTCCTGGTCGCTGTAGCCGTCCTCCTCGACATCGGCAAACGCATCGTCGTCGCCCAGGCTGCTGCCGTGCAGGGCGCGGCGGTAATGCTCGGTCAGGTCGCCGGCCGTCAGGGAGCGCGCATTCACGCCTTCGATGCAGACCACGCGATCGTCGCTGCGCAGGCTGTCGTGCAGCTGGCCGTGGCCGACATCGACGCCCACGACCTGCGCGGCGCCGTGCTGCAGCAGGCAGTCGGTGAAACCGCCGGTGGACTGGCCGATGTCCAGGCAGCGCAGGCCGGTCACGTCCAGGCCGGTGGCCTTCAGGGCGCCTTCAAGCTTGAGGCCGCCGCGCGAGATGTATTTCGCCTCGGTGGTGTCGAGCAGCTGCAACTCGGCATTGGCGGGAATCTCGTCGCCGTTCTTGGCGATTTTTTTCCACGCCACCGCCTCGTCAACCCGCCAGTGGACGCCCGCGGCAATCAGGCGCTGGGCCTGGGAACGGGTGCTGGCATGGCCGTGTTCGACAAGAAATAGATCAGCGCGCATAGGTCATTTGAAGGTGTTGGTTTTCACTCCTTCCCCCTCTGGGGGAAGGTTGGGATGGGGGCCGGCACAGGCAGGATACCTGCAAAGGCAGCCGGGGCCGAATTCGGGAAGCCCCCATCCCTGCCTTCCCCCAAAGGGGGAAGGAGAAAGAGGCCGGCCCTTCCACGACGGGGAAGGAGCAAGGCAAAACTCAATAACGGTAGGTGTTGGCCTTGTAAGGGCCGGCTTTGGACACGCCAATGTACGCGGCCTGCTCGTCGCTCAGCTCGCTCAGCATCGCGCCGAC
>JAQGMN010000238.1 GCA_028292345.1 Polaromonas sp.
TTTCACCGCAGCACGCTGCATGCGCTGCAGGAACTGGTGCAGGCCGCCGGGCTGTGCCACCCGAGCGAGGTCAATGCCCACCACATCGTGCGCCGGCTGACCGACACCGAGGTGCGGCTGCTGAGCAACCTGATCCTGCAGGTCGAGCCCGGCGCGCTGCTCGGGGCTCTGGGCGACCAGCACAATGTGTTTCGCCTGTACTGGCCGATGGCCAGCGCCCACAGCTTTCAGGCCAGCAGCCCGGCGGTCACTGCCAGCGGCCCGCCGCTGCATGCGGACAGTGCGCCTGACGCGGTGCCCGCGACCGGTGTCTAAAGACTAGGGGTCGAAATAGTTTTGCTATGGATTAAATAGCTGTATACGCCTAATGGATAAGCGCAAACGGCCTTTTTGATAAGTAATTGAAGCCTTTCCTTGCTTGGCATCCGGTTCAGCTGCAAATTGCGCATGTGATTGACAAATCAGATAAACTGATTTTCAGTTTAAAGGAGAAAATATGGGCGTTGTCCTGTTGACGGTGACAGAGTTTTCACGCGGCCTGTCGGACTTTTTGAACCAGGTGCAATACCAGGGCCAGTCGCTGAACATTCAGCGGGGCAGGCGGGTCGTGGCGCGCGTGCTGCCTGCCGTGGCGTCCGACGGTTTCGCCCTGGATCGGCTCGATGATTTTCTTGCCCAGGGTTCCCAGCTAAGCAGCGATGAGCGTCAGGCCATGGCCGACGACTTGGCTGTGGTCCGTTCCCAACTCGGCACGCCGGACGATCCATGGGCCTTGTGATCGACACCGATGTCTGGGTGCTGGCCGAAAAATCCGGCAGCCAACTGAACCTGGCTCGCTGGGCGCATCACGGCGGCGCCTACATGAGTGCCATCACGGCCAGCGAGTTGCTGGTGGGCGTGGAGCGCGCCAACACCGCCGAGCGCCGGGCGCTGCGCGGCGCCTTTGTTGAAAAGCTGGTGGCATCCATCCCGGTGCTAGAGTTTTCGATGCCGGTGGCCCGGACCCATGCGCGCATGGTGGCTGCGTTGTCAAAAAACGTGACAGCTGGCGCCCATGATGCGCTGATTGCCGCCACGGCCGTCCATCACGGGTTTGCGCTGCTGACGCGCAACGTAGCTGATTTCAGGCTGTTTGCCGGCTTGCAGGTGGAGGCTTTTGTAGCTGCTGAGTGAGACCCAAAAACTTTGGCATCTACACCTGTCGTCAATTGCATAGTGCTGTGAATTAAAGTGCTACTTGTGTAATCACACGGTGTGCCCGCAGCTTTTTAACATCGAAAAATTATGGCCGCTATGCTTTTTCTTCAAGTGAATGAGGCGCCAGGCAGGCAATCTCGGCTTGGCTGAGAAATTCTTGGTCAACGCCGCGTTCAGCGCACAAAGACGCCAGCCATAAGGCATCTTCAGGAAGATGGCCGAGCATTGCCTGATTGTCTTTTGCCGTCGCTTTCACATACGGATGCGACAGGCCTTGTTGCGCTGCCTCGGCCATGGGCAGATACAGCGCGCTTGCCCGCAAGGCAGGAATGCGCTGGCGCAGACTGGCATAGATGCGCAGCCCCTCGCGGTCGAGATCGCCCCAGAAAAAAATCCTTGGATGCAAAAACAGCATGCCGGGCGAGGGTGGATGGCCGGCTCTGACCAAAGGTATCAGCCGGCTGGCCTTGTCCACCGACTCGCTCAGGCTGTTGCCGTAAGCCTTTCCGTACTTTTAAGCGCGGAAGTACAGTTTATTACTATGAATTAAATAGCTGCCCGCGCCCGTACTCCATGCGCAAGAAGCCTTTTTGACATCGAAAGCACATGCCGGTCCTTGCTCAGCAGCAGGGTTTGGCCGGCCACGGCCAGGTCGATGAACTTCTGGTCGTCGGGGTCGCTGCAGTTCAGGCGGGCCTTGACGGCGACGTCGAGCAGGCGGGCATGGCGGTCAAAAGACGCCAGCACGTCACCGGCGCTGAGCTGATAAAAGGCCAGGCGCGGCACGATCTGCGGGTAGCCCAGCACGCGGGCGAGTTCGTCGCGCATCGGCCGGGTGGCGATCCAGTCGAGCGTGCCGGCTTCGAGCGCTTGCCTGACCGGTCTGGCGGCGGTGTCGGCAAAGACGAACACGTCCAGGATGATGTTGGTGTCGATGACGACGGTTTGCCGGGGCGCCTCGCTCGGCGGTTCCGCCAGAGCGCCATCGCTTGGCGCCGCATCCGCTTTGAACATCATCACGTTGTGGGCGGATCGGCCGGCTTGCCGCGCGCCGAGCCGGCGACCATGTCGAAGCGGAACAGCCGGCATTCGATCGGGCCGTTCCACATCGGCACGCGGCGCGACTCCTTCAGGCGCATCCTGCCGGGCAGCTTGAGGTCGGGCGTGAGAATGTGAGCGGTCCAGCCGGCGTAGTTTTTCTTCCAGTGGGCGGCCAGTTGCGGGAAAAAGTCCGAGGCTTCCTCGCCCCAGGCGTTTTGCGCCTGCTCGCGGCCGGGGTTGGCCGAGCGGTCGCGGGACGGCTCGAAGGCGCTTTCATCCCGGTCGTCGCGCTCGTTGCGGCCGGTGGGGTTTTCACGGCCTTCCCGGCCCTGGCGCTCCGGGCGCATGGCTGGCTGGCCGAATTCATCCA
>JAQGMN010000263.1 GCA_028292345.1 Polaromonas sp.
GCAGGCGCTGGGCAATGAAAGCCTGCAGCGCCAGCAGCGCCTGCGCCCGGGTCACCGGCCAGCCAAAGCTGTCCAGCGTGCCGGGATGGCCGGAGAAGCGCGAATTGACCAGCGCCATCACTTCCAGCGTGACCTCGTCGGGCGCAAAAAAGCTGCGCGGCGGCAGCGCGCCGGGCCCGGCCGCGCCAAAGGATTCTCGGTTGTCGGCATCGAAATTCCACTGCCCGCCCTCGGGCTTGCCGCCCGCCATCAGGATGCCGTGCCGGGTGCGCAGTTGGCGGTACCAGTATTCCAGCCGCAGCTGCTTGCGGCCCTGGGCATGGGCGGCGAAGTCGCGCACGGTGCTGAAGAAATGCCGGTCGTCGCGGATGTCGAGCCGCTTGCTAGAGGCCCTGGCCGCGCCGCGCAGGGCCTGGAGCACGCGCCAGTCGCCCGGCGCGGTCATGACCAGTGCCTCGGGCGCCAGCATGCCGATGTCGCTTTCCAGTTGGGCGGCCAGCGTGCCCTGGTTGCCGCCGTCGTCCAGCCGCGTGTAGTGGACCGTCCAGCCACGCGTGCGCAGCGATTCGGCAAAGTGGCGCATCGCGCTCAAAAACAGGGCGATGCGCTGCCGGGCCGACCAGACGTGGGTCGATTCCTCGGCCACCTCGGCCATCCACACCGCGTCGCGCTCGGGATCGAAGCCGTCGAAAGCCGAGGCCTGTTCGTCCAGCTGGTCGCCCAGCACCAGGATCATGTGGCGCAGGGGCGCGCAAGGCGCGGCCGATGCCGTGGGTGCCCCGGTCATGCCGCCGTGCCCTTGCGCCTTTTGCTGGCGCGGCAGGCGTCGGAGCAATACAGCACCTCGGCCCAGTTCTTCGCCCAGGCCTTGCGCCAGGTCATGGTGCGGCCGCAGGCCGCGCACAGTTTGGCGGGCAAGGCCTGCTTGTTGCCCCTGAAGTCGTTGTTCATGCGCCGATTGTGTCAAGGCCCGACCGCCAGCCGCTGCCAGCCCGGTTTCCAAGGGTCATTGGACGCTATTTATTTAATAGCTGCTCGCGCTTACGCATATTGCGCAAACCATGGTTTTTATTGAAAAAAAGCCGCTCCGGGGCGGCGTTCTACTTCTCCAGCATCCACTGGATGAAGTACTTGGCGACAAAGCCGACCATGCCGAAGGCCAGGCCCAGAAAGATCACGAAGGTGCCGAACTTGCCCGCCTTGGACGACCAGGCCAGCTGGCCGATGATGAACAGCATGTACACCATGAACGCGCCCACGCCGAACGACAGGCCAAAGGCCGCCACCTGCTCCTCCGAATAGCCGAACATCAGGCCGCTCCCTCGGGCGGCAGGCGCTCGGGCAGCGGGCTGGCATCGACCAGGTCGCGGTAGGCATGCCAGCTGGCATGGCCCAGCAGCGGCAGCACCACGACCAGGCCCAGCAGCAGCGTGCCCAGGCCGAGCAGCGTCAGCGCCATGATCAGCGCGGCCCACAAGGCCAGCGGCACCGGGTTGGTCAGCACCGCCTGCCAGCTGGTCAGCACCGCCTGCAGCACATCGACGCGGCGGTCGAGCAGCAGCGGCATGGCAATCACGCTGGAGGCAAAGATCGGCGCCGCCAACAGGCCGCCCATGGTCAGCCAGAGCTCGAAGATGTAATGGCCGGGCGCCAGCACCACATGGCGCAGGAAATCGAGCGGCGTGTTGACGGGTTCGGGCGCCAGGAGGGTGATCAGCGCGGCCGACGTCAGCACCCAGCCGGTGCCGGCCAGGGCCAGCAGCAGGCCGAAGCGCACCATGCTCCAGTAGCCGCCCCGGGCCGCATAGCGCGAATACTGCCAGCGCGTCCAGGTGTTGACGATGAGCCGCAGATTGACCGGCTCGCCGCGCTCAATCGCCCGGCTGATGGCATACAGGCTGGTGGCCAGCACCGGCGCGACCACCAGAAACCCCGAAAAGGCACCGGCCAGCAGCCAGAAGCGGTCGCGCGCCAGCAGCACCAGCAGGCCGCCGAACGCGGCAGGCACCAGGCCGTGCAGCAGGCTGAGCCAGCCGCCGTGCCGCATGTCCCGCGCGCCGCGCGCCAGCCAGTTCAGGGGCTGGGCGATGCCGATGCTGCGGATGCCGGGCAGGGCCAGAACGCCGCGGCTGGCGCGCGGCGGAAGGGGTGGAGGGGGGGGAAGGTGGGGTGATGGCACGGTGGAATGCAAGCTTACCTGCAAATCTCCGGGCAGCGCCTGGATGCGCCGCCCGTCGTGCTGAAAAATTCATGCCGTTGCGCCATGCCGTCATGCGCCGGCGCGTCTTCAGGCGCGTTGACCCTTGTCAATGACGGGTATGCCGGGCAGGCGCATGATGAATCCAAACCATCCAGGAGACTCCCGATGACCCCAGAACAAGCCGCGCCCTACGGCCAGCAATTGATGGCCATGCGCAGCGCCATCCTGGCGCAGATGAGCGAGCAGCGCGGCGGCGTGCTGGGCCGCGCCGAGGCGGCCGCCGACCATTTCGAGCGCCGCGAGGATTCCAGCGCCCAGGTGGCCACCGAGCGCGAACTGGAGTTTGCCATTGGCGAGCGCGAAACCAGCGAACTGGCCATGATCGACGCGGCCCTGGCGCGCATCCGCGCAGGCAGCTACGGCGAATGCATTGACTGCGCAGCCCCCATCCCTGCGGCAAGGCTCAAGGCCAGCCCCGAAGCCTCGCGCTGCATTCGCTGCCAGGAAAAATTCGAACAGCGCCAGGGCGCGTGAACCGCGGTTTTTTCCATTTTTTTACCGTACGCTGGAGCCCGGTTCCAGGCAGTCCGGCGGCATGGCCAGCGGTCCGTCGCTGGCCCGATGCGCCCGCCGCCCTGCCCGCTCCTGCGCAGGGCGACGCGCAGGCGCTGAAAATCCGCACCAGCGTGGGTACTTCCTGCTGGTCAGGGCCGGGGGAACGGGTTACGCTGGGAGGTGAATACAGACCCGCCTTTTCAACCAAAGCCCCATGACCTCCTCCCCTTCACGCGACGACGGCCGGCTGCCGGCCGCAGCCCTTCATTCCCAACCCCAGACGCTGCACGGCGAACTGCCCGTCATGGCCGCCCCTTATGTGCCGCCGCCCCCGGTCGGGCCGCAGGCGATCATGCTGCCGCTCGGTCCGGGCGCGCCCTTTGCCTGGCTGGCCGCCGGATGGCGCGACCTGAAGGCCCACCCCGGCATCGGCCTGTTTTACGGCCTGTGCTTCTGGTTCATGGCGCTCACGCTCGGCGCCGTGTTTCGCGCGCGGCCGGAATACACGCTGACGATTGCTTCCGGCTGCCTGCTCGTCGGCCCCTTCCTGGCGATGGGGCTGTATGAAGTCAGCCGCCGGCGCGAACTAGGCCTCAAGCCCGAACTCGGGGCGTCGCTGACCTGCTGGGACCGCCATATCCGCAGCATGGGCATGCTGGTGCTGGTGCTGATCGTGCTCGAACTGCTGTGGGGCCGGGCTTCGCTGGTGGTGTTCGCGGTGTTTTTCAACACCGGCATGCCGTCGACCACCGGCGTGCTGAACGCCGTGTTCAATCCCGAGAACTGGGAATTCGTCGCCGTCTACCTGGCGGTGGGCGGCATGTTCGCCGCGCTGGTCTTTTCCACCGCCGTGGTGTCGATCCCGATGATCCTGGACCGCGACACCGACGCGGTTTCAGCGGCCATCACCAGCATCCGGGTGATGTTTTCAAGCCCGGGCGTGATGCTGCTGTGGGGGCTTGTCATCACCACGCTGATTGCCATGGCGCTGCTGCCCTGGGGCCTGGGCCTGGTGGTGATCGGACCGCTGCTCGGCCATGCGAGCTGGCATGCCTACCGGGGAACAGTGGGCTGGCGGGAAGCGGCCATGCAGCCCGTTGAGGGCGCAGGCTGAACGAACCGCATCAAGACGCGCCTGCTGAAGTAGCGTGTCCACGGCCGGCGGTTCATGCCCAGCCCTGTTTCCAGACCGCGTCATCCTGCAGATCACGCCATGCAACCCTGTGCGTGGTTCGCGAAAACACGGCTTCGATGTCCACCCACTGCGTCTTTTCGCCCGGGGTTTCGGGCTCGACCACACGGGTGACCAGGAAATGCTTGTCCTTGTCCACCGGCCGCACGGCGGTCCATTTGGTCAGCAGGCGTTTTTTGGGGTTCAGCGGGTTCATGCGCCCGGCGGATGATCAATCATCCGGAGTCGCCAATGGTTTTTCAGCAGGCCCGGCATCAGGTGGCGACGCCTGGCCTGGTTGTCCTCCAGGCAAGCCCGGAGCGCACATTTTTTCACCATCCCAGCGCTGTCCGCACCAGCAGACACCGTCCGCATTGATCATGCAGGTGCCGGTTCCACAGCAGCGGGTGTCGTCGTTTCTCATGGCAATATTTCCTTTGCGCGCCAGCCATCAAGCCTTGGGCAGCGTCACGCCCACCTGGCCCTGGTATTTGCCGCCCCGGTCCTTGTAGCTGACTTCGCAGACATCGTCCTTGTCGCTTTCAAAGAACAGCACCTGCGCGCAGCCTTCGCCGGCGTAGATGCGGGCGGGCAGCGGCGTGGTGTTGGAAAATTCCAGCGTCACATAGCCTTCCCATTCGGGCTCGAAGGGCGTGACGTTGACGATGATGCCGCAGCGCGCATAGGTGCTTTTTCCCAGGCAGATGGTCAGCACGTTGCGCGGAATGCGGAAGTATTCGAGCGTGCGGGCCAGCGCGAAGCTGTTGGGCGGAATGATGCAGCTGTCGCCGTGCATGTCGACAAAGCTTTTCTCGTCGAAGTTCTTCGGGTCCACCACGGTGCTGTGGATGTTGGTGAAGACCTTGAACTCGGGCGCGCAGCGGATGTCGTAGCCGTAGCTCGACGTGCCGTAGCTGATGATCTTGTGCCCGTCCCGTTCACGGACCTGCTTCGGTTCGAAAGGCTCGATCATGCCGGTGGTTTCGGCCATGTGGCGTATCCATTTGTCGCTCTTGATGCTCATTGGGAAGGTTCCTTGCGTTGCCGTGATTGTAGGCAGGCCGGATGGAAGAAACGCAGGTTGCGATGCGGTTACCGCGCTGTTGCCCTGCACAGCCGATTTGCTATTGATTCAATAGCTGCTTGCGCCCGCCCGGCATGCGCCAGAGGCCGATTTATTCATCAATTTTCTGACGGATGCCCCGCAGCGCCGCCGGCCTGCGAAATCACGGTCTTCTCGACCAGCCGGTCGTCGCCGAGCACGATCATCGAGAACAGCAGCTCGTCCAGGCTGGCCGCCTGCGCGGACCGGCGCGCCAGCAGCGCCGTGGCCTGCGGATTGAGCACGACAAAGTCGGCCTCGCAGCCCGGCAGCAGGTTGCCGGCCACGCCCGCCAGCCCCAGCGCCTGCGCGGCGCCGGCGGTGTGCTGCCACCACAGGTGCTGCGGGCTCAGCGACAAGCCGGGCTTGGTCTGCCCTTCGCGGCCGACGTAATAGGCCGCCAGCATGGTGTGAAACGGACTGAACGACGTGCCGCCGCCGACATCGCTGGCCAGCCCGTAGCCAAAACCGATCCGGTCGGCGCCTGCGTAGTCGAAAAAACCGCTGCCCAGGAACAGGTTGCTGGTCGGGCTGACGGCGGCGGCCGCGCCCGTGCTGCGCATCAGCGCCCGGTCCTCGTCGTCGAAGTGGATGCAGTGGGCATAGATGGCGCGCGGGCGCATCAGGCCGAACTGCTCGTACACGCTCAGGTAGCTGCGCGCCTCGGGATACAGCGCGCGCACCCAGGCGATCTCGTCCTTGTTTTCGGCGACATGCGACTGGATCCACACGTCCGGGTATTTCGCGGCCAGCTCGCCGGCGCCGCGCAGCTGGGCGGCGCTGCAGCTGGGCACGAAGCGCGGCGTGATGGCATAGCCCAGGCGGTCCACGCCGTGCCAGCGCCGGATCAGCGCCTCGGTGTCCGCCAGGCTTTGCTGCGTCTCGTCGCGCACGCCGTCGGGCGCATGCTGGTCCATCAGCACCTTGCCGGCGATCAGGCGCAGCCGGCGCTTTTGCGCCTCGGCAAACAGCGCATCGACCGATTCGGGATGCGAGGTGGCAAAGGCCAGCGCCGTGGTGACGCCGTTGCGCAGCAGTTCTGCCATGAAAAATGTAGCTAACTGCGCGCTGTGGTCCTGCGCAGAGAAGCGTTTTTCCTGTGGAAAGGTGTAATTTTCCAGCCACGGCAGCAAGCCCTCGGCCGGCGAGCCGATCACATCGACCTGCGGAAAATGGATGTGCAGGTCGACAAAACCCGGCGCGATGAGGCGGCCGGGGAACTGCTCGGTCGGCACGCCGGCAAAGCGCGGCGCCACCTCGGCATAAGGGCCGAGCGCCTGCACCACCTGCCGGCCCCGGGCATCCGGACCGACGACCAGCAGGCCGTCGGTTTCAAGCGCCGCCTGGGCAACAGAAGGGTCGGGGAAATAAAGAATCGAGGCGCGGTAGGCTTTCATGGCTTGAAGATTACCCGATTACACCGGCCGGTTCACCCGGCAGCCATCGCCCGTCGAGACGCGCCAGACCCGCACCGAGGTCAGCGCCGGCAGCGCGGGCAGCAGCTGGCTGAAGATGAACTGGCACAGGTTTTCCAGCGTCGGCGGCCCCAGGCCCGGCACTTCGTCGAGCAGGTGGTGGTCGAGCCGCTCGCGCAGCAGCGCCACCTCGCGCCGCACCAGCCCCAGGTCGATCACCATGCCGCTGGCCGGGTCGGGCCGGCCGGTCAGGAACACCTCGGCGTTGTAGGTGTGGCCGTGGATGCGCTTGCTGCCGGCGGTTTCGATGGCGCGGTCCAGCGTGTGCGCGGCGTCGAAAAAGAAGGCCTGGCTGATCTCGCAGGCCATGGGCTGGCAGCTGTTCACCGGATGCCCGTGATCTTGTGGGTTTGCAGGCTCAGGCGCCAGGCGGGCCGGGCCAGGCACAGCGCAATGCAGGCCTCGGTGTGGCCCGGCCGGTCAGGGCCGTCCATCGGCTGCAGGTAGCGGTGCGTGAAGCGGGCGGCCTGCAGTTCGTCCCAGTCGAGCGCCGGTTGCGGCCAGACGACCTTGAGTTCATCGCCCTCGCGCTGGACCCACGGCGCGCCGGCCTTGGGGCTGACGCAGACCCAGTCGATGCCCGGCGGCGCGGCGATCGTGCCGTTGGTTTCCACCGCGATCCGAAAGCCGCGCGCATGCAGCGCGTCGATCAGCGCGCCATCGAGCTGCAGCAGCGGCTCGCCGCCGGTCATGACGACAAAGCGGTGGGCGCGGTCGCCGGCCGGCCACTGGGATTCGATCCGGTGCGCCAGCGCATCGGCTTGCTTGAACTTGCCGCCCAGCGTGCCGTCGGTGCCGACAAAGTCGGTGTCGCAAAACCGGCAGACGGCGCTGGCGCGATCTGGCTCGCGGCCCGACCACAGGTTGCAGCCGGCGAAACGGCAAAACACCGCAGGCCGGCCGGCATGGCTGCCCTCGCCCTGCAGCGTGTAGAAGATTTCCTTGACCTGGTAGCTCATGGTGATGGCGGCGTCCTACTGGTTCAGCTTGCCCTGGACGCCCTGCACCAGGAAGTTCATGTTCAGGATCTGCCCGTCGCTCAGCGTCTGGCCGGCGGCCAGCACCTGATGGCCTTCGTTGTCGATCAGCGCGGTGCGTGCCGTGAACGGATGCAGCCGTCCGGCGGCAATGTCGCGCTGGCGCGCCAGCACTTCGTCGGCCACTTTTTTCGGCACCCTGGGGCCGAAGCTGCCGACGCGGATCATGCCGTCCTTCACGCCGCCCCAGAGCGCGGCGCTTTTCCAGCCGCCATTGAGCACGGCCTGGGCGCGGCGGGTGTAATAGTCGCCCCACTGGTGGGTGATGGCCAGCACCTGCGCGTCGGGCGCGACCTTGCGCATGTCGGAATGGTAGGCAATCGCCAGCTTGCCGCGCTCCTGCGCGGCGCTCATCACGGCGGTCGAGCCAGTGTGAAAGGCCAGCACCTCGACGCCCTGGTTGAACAGCGCCATGGCCGCCTCGCGCTCGCGCGGCGGGTCGAACCAGGCGCCGAGCCAGACCACCTTGACCGTGGCTGCCGGATTGACCGAGCGCATGCCCAGCGTGAAGGCGTTGATGCCCTGGATCACCTCGGGAATCGCAAAGCCCGCGACATAGCCGGCGCTGCCGGCCAGCCGCCCGGCGGCCACGCCGGCCAGGTAGCGGCCTTCGTAGTAGCGCGCATTGGCCACCGCCACGTTGGCCGCGGTCTTGTAGCCGGTGACGGACTCGAACTTGACGTCCGGAAAGTCCCGGGCGACCTTGAGCGTCGGCTCCATGTAGCCAAAGCTGGGGGTGAAGATCAGCCGGTGGCCCTGCTGCGCCAGGTCGCGGATCACGCGCTCGGCGTCGGCGCCTTCGGCGACGTTCTCGACATAGGTGGTCTGGACCTGGCCGCCCAGCGCCGCCTCGACCGCCTTGCGCGCCTGGTCGTGCTGGTGCACCCAGCCGGCATCGGTGACCGGCGCGACATAGACAAAGCCGATCTTGAGCGGCGGCGCTGGCGATTGCGAAAAAACAGGGGAAACAAAACAGGCGGCCACGAGCGTGGCGGCGAGGTTTTTATACATGGTAGTCCTCTACATGGCCCCGGAAAAATAAAAACACCAGCACGCCGGGACAGCGCGCTGGTGAAAACGTGATTTTAGCGTTTTACTTCAGGACGGGATAAGCGCGCACCATCCAGGCATAGATGACCACGCCCACCAGCAGGGCGCTGGCGGCAATCTGAAGCGACAGGGTGAAGCCTTCGCCGGTGCTCGCGCTGTGCCTGAGCAGCAGCGCCACCAGCGGCGGGCCGGCAATCTGGCCGACGCCGTAGGCGGCGGTCAGCAGGCCGATAAAGGCCGGCGCCGTGGCCGGGCGCAGGCGCCGAACCTCCTGCAGCCCGAAAAAGGTGATCGCGGTGAAGGGAATGCCCAGCAGCAGGCTGCCTATGACAAATCCGGCCAGGCTCGGGCTCCACAGGCTGGCAAAGATGCCCAGCGCCTGCACCGCATAGCAGATGCCCAGCCGCACCCGCATGTCGCCCTGCGGCAGGCGCGTGGCCAGCAGCGCGCCGGCCATGACGCCCAGGCCGAAGACCGGCCAGAACAGGTCCAGCCAGGCCGACCCGGGCAGCGCCGCGCGGGCGATCACCGGCAAAAAAGTGGCGGTGATGATGTAGCCGAAACCGGCCAGGCTGTAGGCCAGGGTCAGCATGGCGATCTCCGCCGGGCCATGGCTGGCGGTTTCAGGCGCGACGCCGGCCTGGGGGCCTGGCGCGCCGAGGGCCTTCAGGCGTTCGTCCCCGCCGCGAAAAATGCGCCACACGGTCGCCGACAGCCCGAAAGCGAGCACGCCCAGGATCATCCAGCCGGTGGCCGCGGTCCAGTGCAGGGCCACCATGCCGCTGGCCATCAGGCCACTGACGACAATGCCCGCGCCGGGACCGGCGTAGATCATGCCGCCCATGCGGGGAACGCCCAGCCGCGACAGGCGTGACAGGCACCAGCCCGAGGTGTAGACAAACACCACCGCGCTGGTCACGCCGGCGGCAAAGCGCAGCAACGGCCAGGCGGCCGGCGCGGGCCAGGCCATCGCCAGCGTCAGCGCGCCGGTTGCCAGCAGGCCGGCGCGCACCAGCGAGGAAAAGGCCAGCGCGGGCAGCCAGCGCAGGCGCGACCAGATCCAGGGCTGCAGGGTGCAGAAAATGGCGCCCAGCATGTAGCCGAAATAATTGGCGCTGGCCAGCCAGCTCGCGCCCGGCAGATCGACCACGCCGTCGCTGAGCATCATCGGCAGGAGGGGGGTGAAGGCAAACCGTCCGATGCCCATGGCCACCGCCAGCGACACCAGCCCGGCCAGTGCAATGGGCCAGGCGCCCGGTGGAATGGAAGCGGTGGCCCCGACGGCCTGTTGTTCGGTCAGCGCCATGCGGTTTTTTTCATTTTTGGGTCAGTGTTTATCGTTTATTGAAATGTCGCGAAGGTTTCGTCCAGCCTGCCGATGTGGCGCGCCTTGGCCGCGTCGTCGATGAAGCTGGCCTCGAAGCTGTTGCGCGCCAGCCGGTAGGCGTGTTCGGCATTGAGCGGGCCGGCGGCAAAGGTCTGGGTGAAGTTCTCGTTCAGGTAGCCGCCGAAATAGGCCGGATCGTCGGAATTGACGGTGGCCGCCAGCCCGGCGTCCAGCAGCTGGCGCAGGTTGTGGCTCGCCAGGTCGGGGAACACGCACAGCTTGAGGTTGGACAGCGGGCAGACGGTCAGCGCGATGCGGTCTTTGGCCAGCCGCTGCATCAGCAAGGCGTCCTTGCTCGACTGCACGCCGTGGTCGATGCGCTCGACTTTCAGCACGTCCAGCGCGGTCCAGACATAGGCCGGGGGGCCTTCCTCGCCGGCATGCGCGACCAGGTGAAAGCCCAGTTCGCGGCAGCGCGCAAACACGCGGGTGAACTTTTCCGGCGGATTGCCGACCTCGCCGGAATCCAGGCCGATGCCGATGATCTTTTCCCGGAAAGGCAGTGCCTGCTCCAGCGTTTCAAAGGCGTCTTCCTCGCTCAGGTGGCGCAAGAAGCACAGGATCAGCGACGCGCTCACGCCCAGTTCGGCCTCGGCATCGACGCAGGCGCGGTGCAGGCCGTTGACGACGGTTTCCATGCTGACGCCGCGCGCCGTGTGCGTCTGCGGGTCGAAGAACAATTCGGCATGGACGACGTTGTCCTGCGCCGCCCCGGCGAAATAGGCGCGCGCCATGTCGTAGAAATCCTGCTCGGTGATCAGCACGCTGGCGCCGGCGTAATAGATGTCGAGAAAGCTCTGCAGGTTGGTGAAGGCATAGGCGCTGCGCAGTTCGTCCACGCTGGCATAGGGGAGCGCCACGCCGTTTCGCCTGGCCAGCGCAAAGATCAGCTCTGGCTCCAGCGAGCCTTCGATGTGGATGTGCAGCTCGGCCTTGGGCATCTGCCTGAGCAGCGCGGGCAAGCGGTCGGCGGCAACGGGTTTGACGAGGTTCATGGCAACTCCGGAAATAAAAAAAGGCTGCCCGAAGGCAGCCCGCAAGTATCTCTGTTTTGCCGCCCTTCCACTTCCGGAAGGGGGCACGCCGGGCATCAGCCGCCGGGCACCTTGCCTTCGACGCCCTTGACATAGGTCTTCAGGCCGCCCAGGAACTTGTCGTCGGCTACGACGTCCTTGCCGATCAATTCCTTGCCGGTGTTGTCCATGATCGGGCCCTTCCAGATGGAAAAGCTGCCGTCCTTCAGGCCGGCCTTGATTTCGTCAACACGCTTTTTCGTGTCGTCGGGCACGTCGGCGGCGATGGACACCAGGTCGATCGCGCCTTCCTTCACGCCCCACCACGCCTGGCCGGTCTTCCAGCTGCCGTCGAGCGCTTGCTTGATGGCCGACTTGTAGTACGGGCCCCAGTTGATGACGGCCGAAGCGAGGTGGGCTTTCGGGCCGTAGGCCGACATGTCGGAGTCCCAGCCGAAGGCGTACTTGCCGGCCTTCTCGGCCGCCTGCAGAACGGCCGACGAGTCGGTGTTCTGGAACAGCACGTCGACACCGCTGTTGAGCAGCGATTGCGCGGCCTCGGTTTCTTTCGGCGGCGCGAACCAGGCGTTCACCCACACCACCTTGGTCTGCACCTTGGGGTTGACGCTTTGCGCGCCCAGCGTGAACGCGTTGATGTTGCGCAGCACTTCAGGGATGGGCACCGAGCCGACCACGCCCAGGCTGTTGGTCTTGGTCATGCCGCCGGCCACGATGCCGGCCATGTAGGCGCCTTCATACGTGCGCGAGTCGTAGGTGCGCATGTTCTCGGCGGTCTTGAAGCCGGTGGCGTGTTCGAACTTCACGTCCTTCGAGTCGGCGGCCACCTTCATCATGGTGTCCATGTAGCCGAAGGTGGTGCCGAAGATCAGCTTGTTGCCCTGGCCCACCATGTCGCGGATCACGCGCTCGGCGTCGGCCGATTCGGGCACGCTCTCCACATAGCTGGTGACGATCTTGTCGCCGAACTCGGCCTGCGCTTCCTTGCGGCCGCGGTCGTGTGCAAACGACCAGCCGCCGTCGCCCACCGGGCCGACGTAGGCGAACGCGATCTTCAAGGGCTCGGCAGACGGTGCCGAAGCAGCCGAAGCGACCACCGCGGGCGCGGGTGCCGGCGCGGCGGCCACGGGCGCTTCCTCTTTCTTGCCGCAGCCGACCAGGGCGGCGGTGGCGGCCAACGTGCTCCAGCCTGCGATCTGCAGCAGCGAGCGTTTCGTGAATGCGGTCATGGGAACTCCAGGTTGCTTCTAGGAAATGAAAGTCGAGGACGTGAACGAGGGTTGGATGAAGGTGCGGATGGACAGGCCGTCAGCCTGAATCCGCCCTCTCCTTGCAGCCAAACATTATCGAGTCGGCTTCCCCCTTCTGGAAGAACCCGCCTTGCATCGTTTACCCGCCCGGGAAGAACGGCTTGCCCAATGACGCGGGCATGTTCACGCGAATGAAAGTGGCGTTGCGCGAGATCAGCGCCAGCACCACGATGTTGGCCACATACGGCAGCGCGGTGAGCACCTGGCTCGGCACGTCGACGCCCGCGCCTTGCAGGTGGAACTGCAGCATGGTGACGAAGCCGAACAGGTAGGCGCCCAGCAGCACGCGCGCCGGCCGCCAGGTGGCGAAGGTGGTCAGCGCCAGTGCGATCCAGCCCTTGCCGGCCACCATGCCCTCAACCCACAGCGGCGTGTAGACCACCGACACATAGGCGCCCGCCAGGCCGCACAGCGCGCCGCCCGTGACCACGGCGGCCAGCCGGATGCGGCGCACCGGATAGCCCAGCGCATGCGCCGATTCGGGCGACTCGCCCACCGCGCGCAGCACCAGGCCGGCGCGTGAGCGGTAGAGGAACCAGGTGAGGCCGATGGTCAGCGCGATGGCGATGTAGACCATTGGGTGCTGGCGGAAGAACGCCGGGCCGATGAACGGCAGGTCGGCCAGGAACGGGATGTTGAAGTGCGGCCGCTCCGACAGCTTCTCCTGCGTATAGCTGATGCCGACGAAGGCCGAGAAGCCGCCGCCGAACAGCCTGAGCGCCAGGCCCGTTGCGTACTGGTTGGTGTTGAGCCAGATCACGAGCAGGCCGAAGGCCGCCGCCATCAGCGCGCCCGCGCCGGCGCCGGCCGCAAACGCCAGCCAGTCGCTGCCGGTGCTCACGGCCGTGGCAAAGCCCGCGATGGCCGCGACCAGCATCATTCCCTCGGCCCCCAGGTTCACGATCCCCGCGCGCTCGTTGATGAGCAGGCCGAGCGAGGCGATCGCAAGCACGGTGCCGGAGTTCAAGCTCGCCGCGATGAGCAGCGCCGTCGAATCCATCAGGCGTTTCCTTCCTTGAGCCCGGCCGATGAGGCGGCGGTGTGTAGCGGGGGCGCGGCCCGTTTGGCGCGCCAGACGATGCGATAGACGATGAGTGTGTCGGCCGCCAACAGCGTGAACAGCAGCATTCCCTGGAACACGCCGGTCAGCGATTTGGGCAGGCCCATGCGCGACTGCGCGAGCTCGCCGCCGATGTAGAACATGCTCATGAGGATGGACGAGAACACGATGCCCAGCGGGTTCAGGCGCCCCACATAGGCCACGATGATGGCCGCGAAGCCGTAGCCCGCCGGCACGTGCGGCGTGAGCTGGCCGAGCGGCCCGGCCGCTTCGAGCCCGCCCGCCAAGCCCGACATGCCGCCCGACAACAGCAGCGCCGTCCACAGCGCTTTGCGCGACGAGAAGCCCGCATAACGCGCGGCGGCGGGCGCGAGGCCGCCCACCTGCTGGGCAAAACCGGCATAGGTGCGGAACAGGAAGACCCAGAAACCCACCACCGCGGCGAGTGCGATCAGCACGCCGATGTTGGTGCGAAAGCCGGTGAACAGCCGCGGGATCTTGGTCGGGTCGAGGAAGGTGATGGTCTGCGGAAAGTTGTAGCCGGCCGGGTCTTTCCACGGCCCGTAGACCATGTAGCTCAGCACCATGTCGGCCACATAGACGAGCATCAGGCTGGTCAATATTTCGTTGGCGTTGAAGCGGTCGCGCAGCACGGCCACCAGCCCGCCCCACAGCATGCCGCCGACGACGCCCGCGATCAGGATGGCCAGCACGATCCAGCGGCTGCTGTCCTTGTCGGCCAGCATGGCCACGCCGCCCGCGAACATGGCGCCGATGATGTATTGGCCCTCGGCGCCGATGTTCCACACGTTGGAGCGAAAGCACACCGCCAGGCCGAGCGCGATCAACAGCAGCGGCGTCGCCTTCATGGCGAGTTCGCTCACTGCGTAGGCGCTCTTGAGCGGTTCGTAGAAGAACATCGACAGGCCCTGCACCGGGTTCTTGCCGAGCGACATGAACAGCAGCGTGCCAATGATCACCGTCACGGCAAGCGCGATCAGCGGCGACGCCACCGACATCAGCTTCGAGGCTTCGGGACGGACTTCAAGCTTCAGCATGGACGGCTTTCGAATCGAGAGAGCGGCGCGCATCATCGCCTTGCGGCCACAGCCCGCTCATCCATTCACCGATCTGCTCGACGGTGGCCTCGCTGGTTGCCACGCTCGGCGACACCAGGCCGCGCGAGATGACCACCAGCCGGTCGCAGATCTCGAACAGCTCGTCGAGTTCTTCGCTGACCACCAGCAGCGCGCAACCCTCGTCGCGCAGCTTGAGCAAGGCCCCGCGGATCTGCGCCGCCGCGCCCACGTCGACGCCCCAGGTCGGCTGCGACACGATCAGCAGCTTGGGCGCCGCGTCGATCTCGCGGCCGACGATGAACTTCTGCAGGTTGCCGCCCGACAGGCTCTTGGCCTGCGCCTGCGGCCCGCCCGCCTTCACGTTGTAGCCGCTGATGAGCTTGCGCGCGAGTTCGGTGACGGCGCCGGTGCGTATCCAGCCGCCTCCGTTGACCGCGCCGGTGCGCGTGAGCAGCGTGTTCTGCGACAGCGACAGGCTGGGCACCGCGCCGCGTCCGAGCCGTTCTTCCGGCACGAAGTGCAGGCCGGCGTTGCGCCGCTGGCGCGGTGCCGCCTGGGCGATGTCCTTGCCGAACAGCGTGACCGAGCCGCGCGGCGCCCGCGGGTCTTCACCCGACAGCGCCGCCATCAGCTCCTGCTGGCCGTTGCCCGACACACCCGCGATGCCGACGATCTCGCCGCAGCGCACGGTGAAGCGCACGTCGGCCAGCGTCATGCCGAACTGGTCCTGCTTGTCGATCGACAGGCCGTTCACCTCGAGCGCGACTTCGCCCACATGGGCCTGCACGTGCTGCAGCTTGGGCGGCTCCGCGCCGATCATCAACCGCGACAGGCTGGCGTTGGTCTCCTGCGTCGGGTCGACCTCGCCGGTGACACGCCCGCCGCGCAGCACGGTGCAGTGGTGGCACAGCGCGCGGATCTCGTCGAGCTTGTGGCTGATGTAGAGGATGGACGTGCCTTCCGACGACAGCTTGCGCAGCGTGACGAACAGCTTCTCGACCGCCTGCGGCGTGAGCACCGAAGTGGGCTCGTCGAGGATGAGCAGCTGCGGGTTCGTCATGAGCGCCCGCACGATCTCCACGCGCTGGCGTTCACCGACCGACAGCGTGTGGACAGGCCGCAGCGGGTCGACGTCGAGCCCGTATTCGTGGGCGACCTTTGTGATGCGCTGCGTGACTTCGGAGAGCTTCAGCGACTTGTCGAGACCGAGCCAGACGTTCTCGGCGGCGGTGAGTGTGTCGAACAGGGAGAAGTGCTGGAACACCATCGAGATGCCGAGGTGCCGTGCTTCTTGCGGGTTGCGGACTTGGACCTCGGCGCCATTCCAGTGGATGGTTCCGGCGTCGGGTTTGACGGCGCCGTAGATGATCTTCATCAAGGTGCTCTTGCCGGCGCCGTTCTCGCCGAGGACGGCGTGGATCTCGCCGGGTTTCACTCTCAACGTGATGTTGTCGTTGGCTTTGACGGCGGGGTATTGTTTGGTGAT
The DNA here is from genome assembly GCA_028292345.1 of Polaromonas sp. GTDB lineage: Bacteria > Pseudomonadota > Gammaproteobacteria > Burkholderiales > Burkholderiaceae_C > Polaromonas. The sequence goes on from JAQGMN010000263.1 coordinate 15,944, forward strand.
GCCATCCAGGTGGAGGCGCAGGGGGCTCATGCGGCACCTCGCTTGGTTGTGTGCTTGCTGCTGCGGCCGTTGTTGCTGCGGCTGTTGTTGCTGCCGGTGTTGTTTGGGCGCGTTGGTGTTGTTTGCCTTCCTTTGGTGTTCGGCGCCCGGACTCGCCCGGGCATGGCGAGTAACTTTTTGCCGCCGCAAAAAGTCACCAAAAAAGGCGTGGCGCTGAGGGGGTCGGCCCCGGTAGGCACCGGGGCTTCCCTGCGGAGCACGGGCTGGGTCGGGAAGGACCCAAACTCGCCCTGCGGGCTCAAACATGGGTCCTTCTGATCCGACCCATCCCGCACTCCTCCGGCTTCCCCCTCTTCATGCGCCACCGAACGCCAGAACGTTTCGAGCGCGCTTCGCGCGGGTTGACAAGGTTGCTCGGCTGCGCCGTCGCTGGCTGGAACGCGCCTGCGGCGCGGGGTCAGGGCAAGAGCGGGGGGTGCGGGGAGCGATATCTGCGTATTGAGACTTGTGTGGTTTGCAATCAATGCTTCGCCGCTCCGCCAGGCATAGGCGCAACGCGCCCTGCCCGGCTCTTGTGTTCTGGTGACCCGCGCGCAGCGCGCTCGAAACGTTCTAGAAACTCTTGGGCGCATTAAGAGGGGAACGCCGGAGGAGTGCATGGCAGGTCG
>JAQGMN010000273.1 GCA_028292345.1 Polaromonas sp.
CCAGCTCGTCGCCGGCGCACAGCATCGGCGTGCCCTGGGCCAGCAGCGCGGTCGCCAGCAGGGCGCGCTGCCGCCGGCCGCGCAGGCCGTTCACCACGGGGTCGTCGGTGGGCCCTTCGGCGCCGCAGTTGTGGCTCAGGTTGTGGCCGTGGCCGTCGCGGTTGTCCTCGCCGTTGGCCTGGTTGTAACGCTCGTTGTAGCTGACCAGGTCGCGCAGCGTGAAGCCGTCATGCGACACGACGTAGTTGACCGACACCGCGGGCGCACGGCGGCGCGGCTGGTACAGGTCCGACGAGGCGCACAGGCGCAGCGCGAAATCCCCGCGCGGACGGGCGCTCGCCTCGTCCTGCAGCCAGAAGCCGCGCATCGCGTCGCGGAACCGGTCGTTCCACTCGAGCCAGCCGCGCGGAAAGTTGCCGACCTGGTAGCCGCCCGGGCCGATGTCCCAGGGCTCGGCGATCAGCTTGACCGTTGAGAGCACCGGGTCCTGCGCCACGGCGGTGAAAAAGGCGCCGCCCGGCTCGAAGCCGTGGTCGCCCCGCCCCAGCACCGGCGCCAGGTCGAACCTGAAGCCATCGACATGCATGTCGCTCACCCAGTGGCGCAGACTGTCCATCACGAGCTGCAGCACCCGGGGCTGGCGGATGTCCAGTGTGTTGCCGCAGCCGCTGTGGTTTTCATAGGCGCCCGGCAACTCGGCCGGATGGCGGTAGTAGCTGGCATTGTCCAGGCCGCGAAAGCTCAGGGAAGGGCCGCTGGCGTCCGACTCGGCGGTGTGGTTGAAGACCACGTCGAGCAGCACCTCGATGCCCTGCGCATGCAGCGCCTTGACCATGGCGCGGAACTCGTCGCGTGGCGTCATGCCGCCATGGCCGGAGGCCAGCCGGGGACTGGGCGCGAAAAAGGCCAGCGTGTTGTAGCCCCAGTAGTTGGCGAGGCCCAGGCCGGCCAGCCGCTCCTCGTCGAGCGCATGGTGGACCGGCAAGAGGCTGACGCTGGTCACGCCCAGGCGCTGCAGGTGCGCCACCGAGGCCGGATGCGCCAGCCCGGCGTAGCTGCCGCGCAGCGCTTCGGGCACCAGCGGGTTGCGTCTGGAAAAGCCCTTGACGTGCAGCTCGTAGAGCACGGTATCGGGCAGGGGCACGCTCGGCGGCAGGTCGCCCTGCCAGTCGAACGCGTCGTGCACCACCCGGGCCTTGAGCGCGATGGCGCCGTTGTCCTGCGTGTCTATGTGCAGCGGATGCCGGCGGTCGGCGCCGAAATGCGCATCGCGCCACTCGAAATCGCCGACGACCTCGCGGGCATACGGGTCGAGCAGCAATTTATGCGGGTTGAACCGGTGGCCCCGGTCGGGCCGCCACAGGCCGTGGGCGCGCAGGCCGTAGACCAGGCCGGGCGCGGCGCCGGGCAGGTAGCCGTGCCAGACATCGTCGGTGCGGGCGGGCAGCATCAGGCGGCTGGTTTCGAGGGTGCCGGCGGCGTCGAACAGGCACAGCGCCATGGCCTGCGCATGGGCCGAGAACACCGCGAAGTTCACACCCTGGCCGTCCCAGGTGGCGCCCAGCGGCCAGGGCCGGCCGGCAAGCACCGCAGGCTTCATGCGGTCCATTCGAGGAACACGGTGGCCAGCGGCGGCAGCGTCAGCAGGACGGAATGCGGCTGGCCGTGCCAGGGCACCGGCTCCGCCGTGGCGGCGCCCAGCGGCGTTCCCAGGTTGCTGCCGCCGTAATGCGACGAGTCGGTGTTGAGCCGCTCGCGGTATTCGCCCGGCTGCGGCACGCCGATGCGGTAGGCCGTGTGCGGCTTGGGGGTGAAGTTGCAGACCACCAGCAGCAAGCGCCGCGCCTCCAGGCCGCGCCGCACGAAGGCGAGCACCGAGTGCGCCGCATCCTGGTGGTCCATCCATTCAAAACCGGCGGGCGCGAAATCGAGCTGAAACAGCGCCGGCGTGGCCTGGTAGAGCCGGTTCAGGTCGCGCACCAGCCGCTGCACGCCGACATGCCGCTCATCGTCCAGCAGGTGCCAGTCCAGGCTGCGGTCGTGGTTCCATTCGCGCACCTGCGCAAACTCGCAGCCCATGAACAGCAGCTTCTTGCCGGGGTGGCCGAACATGAACCCCAGGTAGGCCCGCAGGTTGGCGAACTGCTGCCAGGGGGTGCCGGGCATCTTGCCCAGCAGCGAGCCCTTGCCGTGCACCACCTCGTCATGCGAGATCGGCAGCACGAAGTTCTCGCTGAAGGCATAGGCCAGGCCGAAGGTCATCTCGTTCTGGTGGTGCCGGCGGTGCACCGGATCGCGCGCCATGTACTGCAGCGTGTCGTGCATCCAGCCCATGTTCCATTTGTAGTGAAAGCCCAGGCCGCCTGAAACGGTCGGGCGCGACACGCCGGGAAACGAGGTGGACTCCTCGGCCAGGGTGACGGCCTGCGGCCGCTCGGCGCCGATCACCTCGTTCATGCGCTTCAGGAATTCGATGGTCTCCAGGTTCTCGCGGCCGCCGTGCCGGTTCGGAATCCATTCGCCGGGCTTTCGGCTGTAGTCGCGGTAGAGCATCGACGCCACCGCATCGACGCGCAGGCCGTCCACGCCGAAGCGCTCCAGCCAGTACAGCGCATTGCCGACCAGGAAATTGCGCACCTCGGTGCGGCCCAGGTTGTAGATCAGCGTGTTCCAGTCGTTGTGAAAGCCTTCGCGCGGGTCGGCGTATTCGTACAGCGGCGTGCCGTCGAAATTGCCCAGGCCGTGGGCATCGGTCGGAAAGTGCGCCGGCACCCAGTCGAGCAGCACGCCGAGGCCCGCCGCATGGCAGCGCGCCACGAAGCGGACGAAGCCGTCGGCGTCGCCGAAGCGCGAGGTCGGCGCATACAGGCCAATGGGCTGGTAACCCCAGGAGCCGTCGAACGGATGCTCGCTGACCGGCAGCAGCTCCAGGTGGGTGAAGCCCATGTCCAGGGCGTAGGGCACCAGTTGCGCGGCCAGCTCGTCCCAGGTCAGCCAGCGCTGCAGGCCGCTGGCCGGGTCGTCGATGCGCCGCCAGGAACCGAGGTGCACTTCGTAGATGCTCAGCGGCGCATCCTGCGCATTGGCCTGCTGGCGCGCGCTGGACGCAGGCTGGCGCGCCGGCATGCCGGCCACGATGCTGGCCGTGGCGGGGCGCAGTTCGGCCTGCCGCGCATACGGGTCGGCGCGGGCCGGCAGCACCTGGCCGCCGGCCGCCAGGATTTCGAACTTGTACCGGGCGCCCATGTCCACGCCGGGCAGAAAGATTTCCCACACGCCGCACTCGCGCCGCAGGCGCATCGGGTGGCGCCGGCCGTCCCAGGCATTGAAGTCGCCCACCACGCTGACGCGGGCGGCATTCGGCGCCCAGACGGCGAAACTGGTGCCGTCCACGCCGTCCAGGTGCCGCTGGTTGGCGCCCAGGATTTCGTAGGGGCGCAAATGCGTGCCTTCGCCGAGCAGCCAGACATCCATGTCGCCCAGCACCGGCCCGAAGCGGTAGGGGTCATCGAGCACGGCGGTCTGGTAGTTGTCCCACTGCACCTGCAGGCAGTAGGCGCCGGGGGGCGGCAGCGCCAGCTGACCTTCAAAAAATCCGCCCGGATGCTGCGGCTCCAGCGTGCCGATCGGATGGCCCGAATCGGCATCGAGCACCTCCACCCGCCGGGCGCCGGGCAGAAAAGCGCGGATCGACACGCCGCCATCGCCCGCATGCGGCCCGAGTACCGAAAACGGGTCGCCATGGCGGGCGCTGCAGATCAGTTCGATGTCTTGCGGGTTCAGCATGGAACGGTCCTCAGTTCACGGCGGGCTCGATATTCCAGATCTGGCGGGCGTAGGCGCGGATCGTCCGGTCCGACGAGAACGCGCCCATGCCCGCGACATTGGCAATGGCCCGCTCGCACCATTGTGCGGGCTGGCGGTACAGCGCATCGACGCGCAGCTGCGCGGCAACATAGGCTTCGTAATCGGCCAGCAGCAGGTAATGGTCGCCGCCCCAGAGCAGTGAATCGACCAGCGCGCGGTAGCGGCCCGGCTCCTCGGGCGAGAACTGGCCGCCGGCCAGCGCGTCGAGCACATTTTTGAGCGCCGGCAGGCTCTCGTAGTAGCGCATCGGCTGGTAGCCGGTCTGCCGCAGCGCATGCACCTCGGGCGTCTTCAGGCCGAAGATGAAGATGTTGTCGTCGCCGACGTTCTGCCGGATCTCGATGTTGGCGCCGTCGTCGGTGCCGATGGTCAGCGCGCCGTTGAGCGCCAGCTTCATGTTGCCGGTGCCCGAGGCCTCGGTGCCGGCGGTGGAAATCTGCTCGGACAAATCCGCGCCCGGCATGATGACCTCGGCCACCGACACGCCGTAGTTCGGAATGAACACCAGCTTGAGCTTGTCGCCCACGCGCACGTCGTGGTTGATGACGCTGCCGACGTCGTGGATCAGCCGGATGATGGACTTGGCCGTGTGGTAGCTCGACGCCGCCTTGCCGGCAAAAATCACCGTGCGCGGCACCCATCCGGCATTCGGGTTGGCCAGGATGGCCTGGTAGCGCGTGACCACATGCAGCACGTTGAGCAGCTGGCGCTTGTATTCGTGGATGCGCTTGACCTGCACGTCGAACAAACTGTCGGGGCTGACAACAATGCCCGTGGTGCGCTCGATATAAGTCGCCAGCCGCGCCTTGTTGGCGCGCTTGATCGCCATGAATTCACCCTGAAAATCGGCGTCGAGTCGGTGTTCGTCCAGCCGCTTCAACTCGTCCAGGTCCAGCCGCCAGCGCCGGCCCAGCGTGTCGTCGAGCAGGCCGGACAGGCCGGGGTTGGCCTGCGCCAGCCAGCGCCGGGGCGTGACGCCGTTGGTCATGTTGGTGAA
>JAQGMN010000301.1 GCA_028292345.1 Polaromonas sp.
ACCTGCTGGCCGGGGGTTGCCCGGCGGCAACTCACTTTCTTTTGCTTCGCCAAAAGAAAGTAAGCAAAGAAAAGGCGACCCGACTGTCCGGGTCCCTTCGCTTCGCTACGGGCAACCTGCGCTGCCCCGAAAAAACGGGGGTCGGCGCAAACTCGCTTCACTGCGTTGCGCTCAAACAGCGCGCCGCCCTGATCCCGTTTTTTCAGGTCATCGCAGGCCCAGACAGAACGGGACAAACGGGGAATGAAGTCCGAACAGCCGAACAGCCCAACAGCCACCGCGCCCAGATTTCAGCCCAAACCCGAACCTTTAACACTACGAATTCAATAGCTGGACACGCAAGCGCTGCTTGCGCTAGAGCCACTTTTGATGCAAAAACTGGTGACTGCCTCGTCGCAGCTTTCCCCGTTTTTCTCCTTCCCCCGCTGGGGGAAGGCAGGGATGGGGGCTTCCCCGAATCCGAATTTGAACCCGAATCCGCCCCCGCAAGTCCCGTTCTGGCTGAGCCTGTGAAGAGCGGCCAAAGCGGGATCAGGGCCGCGCGCTGTCTGAGGTTCCATGTTTTTTGTCAAGCTTCTTGGTCAAGCCGTGTTGGGCATCAACCTGGCCGGGTCGAACACTGTATTGCCCTTGCAGATGGCAAAGGCCACGCGCAACAGCTTGCGCCCCAGGATCACCAGCGCCTCGGTCGTCGCAAAGCCCTTGGCACGGATCGACTGGTACAGCGGCTTGAGCGCTTTGCTGTGACTCGCGGCAAATCCGGCCAGGTCCATCTGCCGGCGCAGCAGGGGAGGCCCCTTCTTGCTCAGGCGACGCCTGCCCCGCTTGGCGCCCGAGTCGTTGGGGCGGGGGTCCAGGCCGCTATAGGCCACCAGTGCATCGGCATTGGCGAACTCGAAGCGGCTCAGCAGCGCAGCCAGCAGTGCCGACGTCTGCGGGCCGATGCCGGTGATGGTGCGCAGCCGCTCGCATCCCTGAGCCATCCGGGCATCGCTGGCGATCAGGCTTGCCACCTGTTTGTCGATAGAGCGCAGCAAAGCATCGAACGCGGCGTACAAACCAGCCGTCTCGATGCCCTGGGTCTCGACGCCCGTGAAGACCTGGCGCAAGGCCGAGCGGTGCCGCGCCACCTGCGCCCGGCGCTCAAGCAATTCCAGCAGCCGCTGCTGCAGCGCGCTGCCCGGTTGCCAGGGATGCAGCCGTGCGTGGTGTTCGGCCAGGTAGCGGGCAATCACGCCGGCGTCCACGCCGTCGGTCTTGGCCCGCGTGCCCAAGGCACGCGCGTAGAAAAACACGTCGCGCGCATTGAGCACGTACACCGTCAAGCCGGCCTGGCTGGCCAGCAGCGCCAGCAGGCCGTGGTACCGGCCTGTGGACTCCATGGCGATGAGCGCATGCGCTGGAATCTCCCGAAGCCAGCAGTTGATGCTGGCCGCATCGTTGGCGATGCTCAGCGCGCGCCGCTCTGGTCCCATGACAATCACCAGCTCGGCTTTGGACACATCGACACCGATGAACAAGGTTGGCTCTTGCATGATTTTTCCTCCGATTGGACAATTTGCCGTGTCGGGGTGCAGCCCACCTGCCGCGTTGGCTTGCCTTCAGATCGGCGGTCGCGGCGTCACAAACGGTGCCGCGCCGCTCAGTTCCTGATCGACGCTGGAAGGTGGGGCGGGAGAAATCTCAAAACTGTCGGTCCGCTGCCGCGGCCGATTCCGAAGGGAGTCCCTCCACCCCGACACCCGAAACATACAAGCCGCAGGCGAGTTTGCGCGGACCCCCGCTTTGGCCGCTCATCACAGGTTGCCCGTAGCGAAGCGCAGAGACCCGGACAGCCGGGTCGCCTTTTCTTTGGTGACTTTCTTTTGGTGAAGCAAAAGAAAGTGAGTTGCCGCCGGGCAACCCCCGGCTCCCCAACGCCGCCGACCTCCGCTGCCATTCCGGGAACAAGCTCATGCTGACAGTCAAAAACATCAACCAATACTACGGCGGCGGCTCGCATATCCTGCGCGACGTGAGCCTCGAAGCCCATCTCGGCAAGGTCACGGTCCTGCTGGGCCGCAACGGCGTCGGCAAGACCACGCTGCTCAAATCCCTCATGGGCCTGGTCCCCATCAAGACCGGCACCATCGAATTCAACGACCAGCAAATCCAGAAACACACGCCCTACGAACGGGCAAGGGCCGGCATCGGCTTCGTCCCCCAGGGCCGCGAAATCTTCGCCCGCCTCACGGTCGAGGAAAACCTGCGCATGGGCCTGGCCTACAAAAGCGCCGGCACGCCCATCCCCGCCGAGCTGTTCGAGCTGTTCCCGGTGCTGAAGGCCATGCTGCACCGCCGGGGCGGCGACCTGTCGGGCGGACAGCAGCAGCAGCTCGCCATTGCCCGCGCGCTGGCCGCCAGCCCCAAGCTGCTGATCCTCGACGAGCCGACCGAAGGCATCCAGCCGAGCATCATCAAGGACATCGGCCGCGTCATCCGCATGCTGGCCGACCGGGGCGACATGGCGATCCTGCTGGTCGAGCAGTACTACGACTTCGCCGAGGAACTGGCCGACGACTACCTGGTGATGGAACGCGGCGAGTTCATCGCGCGCGGCCTGGGCCGGAACATGCCTGCCGATGGCGTGCGGCAGCTGGTGGCGATCTGAACCCGGTCCGGGCGGCACGGCAGATGCGCCGGTTCCTCGCCGGCAAGCCTGCTGACCGGGCCGCCGCCTGCGGCCGCCCGACCGGCGCCAGGCCATAGCGCCGGGCGGCTGGGGGATACTACGGGGTTTTCCCTACAGGGCGCTCAACGACGCGCTCGACCCGATGAAAGCACGCTTCCCCTACCTGTCCGCGGGCCAAGGCAATTCCGACGGCAATGTGCGCACGATGCGGCTGGCCACGGCACTGGTGCTCGTCGCCGGGCTGGGCGCCACGGCGGCGGCCCTGCGCTGGCAGCAGCAGGACCTTCAGGCCCGCGGCT
>JAQGMN010000308.1 GCA_028292345.1 Polaromonas sp.
CGGGCGAATTCGCCCGGCTGTACACCAAGTGGTTCCTCTCGCCGATTCCGCCCAAGGGCGTGAACCTGAACCTGCCGATGAGCGAGCAGCTCAAGGCCAACCTCAAGGAACTGAGCGACAAGCCGGCGCTGTAATTCAGGCAAAAAGGGCCGCTTGCGCAACAGGCATGGGCGCAAGCTGCTATTGAAAAAGTAGCGCTTGCCTGCCTGCATGCCTGCCTGCCTGCCTGCATGCCGAGGCGGTTCGGGGCTGTCCCCGGACTTGCCTTGGGCCGTGTCCAGGCCGCGCTCGCTCAGCCGTGTTGCGTTTTACAGCCTAGACACCCACCATCTCGTCAAGCACCCGGGTACGTACCGGCGCTGTCGGGTCGTCAGGGAACTTGCGCCCGAAGTAGGCCGGCGACTGCTTGAGCGTCTCGATGTCCTCCTCCTCGAAAAAGCGCGGATGGGCCTGTTCAAACTGCTGGAAGCAGTGGTTCATCGGGCCCTTGTTCAGGTGAAGCTGCATCAGCAGTGTCGGAAGCACGATTTCCTCGGGCAGGCACAGGCGGCTGAAATAGTCTCGTATCTCCGGGCGCTCGAACTCCCTGACCATGTCGGCAATGACATGCCGCCGGGCGCCGAACCAGGTGGTGCCGTAATAGGCGCGGTAGTTGTCGTCAAAAATATGCCGCCCGATGGACTGCCGGCCGAGCGCCTTCGTGTACTGAAGCGCAAGCCACGACGCGGGATTTCGCCGTTCGCCGCTGCGCAGCCAGATGCCCGCCTCTTCCCGCCGGTCCAGCGAGGCGCCGAAGTAGACGTTGGACAGCCGCCTGGCGACCCGGAACTGCAATGAGTTGTCGGGGGTGAAGGCCCGGTAGCCGATGGACATCAGCGCATCCTGGTCGTGCAGCACGTCAACACAGTCGAAATGGGCCTCGGCAGGGCCCGATACATGCGCTTCAAACTCCTCCATGGGCTTGATCGGCAGGCATGAGGGACTCAGCAGCTGAAGGTAGTCGAAGTCGAGCGTGTCCAGCGCGTATTGCATCGAGTGAAAGACTCCCTCGACGAAGCTGAACAGCCCCCAGCCGGTGCGCTTGGGATCGGGAACGAACACGACATTCGGAGCGCTGAGCGGAAAGACGGGCGTCTGGGAAAAATCATGATGCACCAGGACGGTGTGCGGGGCCAGGGACTTGGCAAGCTGATCGACGGTTTCGGGCTTGCGCACAGCGGACATGACGAGGAAAACGATATGGGGTTTCATCTTATGGCTGCAGGTCAATTTTCAGGCGCACTGCGGTGCGCAGCCGCCGCGGGAATGCAGCACGCGGGGCAGGAAGGCGCGATTTTCCATCGGGATTTTCAAAGGGAGGTTTCCAGGACTGCCCGGCTCGCAAGGTGTTGCCGGGCACTCCCCATCATTGCCATCCCGCCCGATCAGGTCAATCTGGCAAACGGACTATTGAATCCCGTGGCAAAAAATGGGTGAAAAGCGGCAAAAAACCCGTCATTCCGCCTGCCGTTTGCTCCCGTTCGCTCGCCAGCCACAAAGGCGGTAAGCGGCAGCGCTATTTGTCGGCCGAGGCGCTCCAGCGGCTGTTCCAGTTGCTGCCCTGCGCCTTGTCCAGGCTGCGGCGGTCGCGCTTGGTGGGCCGGCCGTGCTCCAGGCTGCTGGCCGGGTCGCTGGTCAGGTGCCGCTGTTCGGCGGCCCGGGCCTTGAGCGCCAGGCTTTCCTGGGTTTCTTCATAAAGCTGCTGGGCCACCGGCGCCGGCCCGCGCTGGCTGCTGATGCCGCGCACCACCAGGGTGCGGGTCAGCGTTCCCTGCCGCAGCGCCACCGTGTCGCCCGCCTTGACCTCGCGCGAAGGCTTGGCTTCCAGGTCGTTGACGCGGACGCGCCCCTTGTCGATTTCCTCGACGGCCAGCGAGCGCGTCTTGTAGAAGCGGGCGGCCCACAGCCATTTGTCGATGCGCAATTTATCCATTCATCTTCCTCCTGAATTCACATTCTGGACCAGCGGCAGCCGCACCGTGGCCTCCAGGCCCATCACCCTGCCGTTGGCAAGCCGATTTTCCAGCGCAATGCTGCCGCCCAGCGCCTGCACGATCTCCAGGCAGATGGCCAGGCCCAGGCCGGAGCCGTGGGGAACGTCGCCGGCCGAAAAGGGCTGGTACAGCCGCGCCGCCAGTTCGTCCGGAATGCCGGGGCCGCTGTCGCTGACGCTCAAGGTCACGCGGCCTGCCTCGCAGGCGGTGCGCACCGTCAGCATTCCGCCCGCCGGGGTGTGCTTGATGGCGTTGTGCACCAGGTTGCGCGTCAGCTCGCCCAGCATCCACTCATGCGCCTGAACCAGGCCGGGCTGCGTCTCGATGCCGAAGTCGATGTCCTTTTCGGCAATCAGCGGCGACAGGTCCAGCGCCACCTGCCGCGCCACCCGGGCCAGGTCGATGGCCTGCGGGTCGGGCTGCTGGCGCAGCTGCTCGACCTTGGCGAGGGCCAGCATCTGGTTGGCCAGCAGTGTGGCGCGGTCCACCGTGCGGCTGATGTCGGCCAGCGCCTCGCTCGCCTCCAGGTCGCCCCGCAGCGCCGACTGCACCTGCACCTTGAGCACCGCCAGCGGCGTGCGCAGCTGATGCGCGGTGTCGCGCACGAAGCGCTTCTGGTTCTCCAGCAGGTGCTGCAGGCGGCCCATCACCTGGTTGGTGGCATCGACCATCGGCAGCAGTTCGCGCGGCGCATCGCGCGCGTCGATGACGCTCAGGTCGCCTTCGGCCCTGGCCTGCAACTCGGCGCTGAGCCGGCGCACCGGCCGCGTGGCGCGCTGCACCACGACCACCACCACCAGCGCAATCACGCCCAGCAGCAGTGCCTGGCGCCACAGCGTGTCCACCAGTATCTTGCGCGCCAGGGTCGTGCGCAGTTCCAGCGTTTCCGCCACCTGGATGACGGCCATGCTGCGGCCCTGGGAACTGGCGACCGGCTGAAGCAGAACGGCCACACGCACCTCCTCGTCCCCAAACACGTCGTCGTAGAAATCCACCAGCGCCGAATACGGCGGCTTGGCCGGAATGCGGCCGCGCCAGAAGGGCAGCCCGGCAAAACCCGACACCATCTCGCCGTCCAGGCTGGACACCCGGTAGAACAGGCGGCTCTGGTTGTCGGCCTCGAAGGCTTCGAGCGCGGCATACGGAACGGCGACGCGCAGCACGGACTTCTCGTCGTAGCCGGTCACGTCGAGCTGCTCGCCAATCGACTTGGCCGACGCCAGCAGGGTGCGGTCATAGGCGGTGTTGATGGCGCTGAACGCCTGGCTGTACAGCCCGACGGTGTTCACGATGACCAGCAGGCCAACGGGCAGGAGAATTCCAAGTAACAGGTACTGGCGAAGAGAGATGGCCCCCACGCTCCCCACTTCGTGTGGTTCGCTGCCCCCCGAGGGGGTTGCTGCGCCTGCGGCCCGGCAAAGCCAGTCCCGCGGCCCCGGCTGGTTGGGGACAGCCGGGCCCACGGCTGTTTCGCTGTCTTTCTCCTGGTTCACGCATCGACCTTCAGCAGGTAGCCCAGGCCGCGCAGCGTGACCAGCGTGACGCCGGTGCCCGCCAGCTTTTTGCGCAGCCGGTAGACCACGACTTCCACCGCTTCGTACTGCACCTCGGCTTCGCCCGGAAACACCAGTTCGAAGAGTTTTTCCTTGGACACCGCATGGCCGGGCTTGACGATGAGCGCCTGCAGCAGCGCCAGCTCGCGCGGGGTAAGTTCCAGCACCAGGCCCTGGTGGTAGATGGCTCCGCTCTCTTTTTCATAGCGAAGTGTGCCCGCCATATAAGCGGTAGAGCCTGATTCGGTACTGGATGCCGGGCGGCGGCGGACCAGGGCGCGCAAGCGCGCCTCCAGTTCGTCCAGGTCGAACGGCTTGGGCAGGTAGTCGTCGGCGCCCGTGTTCAGGCCGATGATGCGGTCGCCCACCGTGCCGCGTGCCGTCAGGATCAGCACCGGCGTGGCCAGCCCCTGGCGGCGCGCCTGTTCCAGCACCTGCAGGCCGTCGAGCCCCGGCAGGCTCAGGTCGAGCACCACCACGTCGGGCTGGGCCGCTGCCCATTGCGCCAGCGCCTGCCGGCCATCGGTGCAGGCCCACACGTCGATACCGCGCCGGCTCAGGGCGCGCTGCAAGGCGGTCTGCATGGAGGTGTCGTCTTCAATCAGCAACAGTTTCAGAGTGGAAGCCATGGCCGGACATTAGCACTTTCCCCTAGATGTCCGGACAGCCACTTGACAGCCAGAATGGGCATCATCATGGTGTTACCACCACTACAAGGAGACACCCATGCGTCGCGACACCTTTTTGAAATCCCTGGCGGCCCTGGCGGCTGCAGGCAGCTTTCCGCTGTCGGCCTTTGCCGCCGCCAATGTCAAGATGATGGTGCCGGCCAACCCCGGCGGCGGCTGGGACACCACCGGCCGCGCGCTGGGCAAGGCGCTGGTCGATTCCGGCGCGGCCGCTACCGTCAGCTATGACAACAAGGGCGGCGCCGCCGGCGCGCTCGGCCTGGCCCAGTTCGTCAACGGCAGCAAGGGCGACCCGAACGCCCTCATGGTGATGGGCGCGGTCATGCTGGGCGGCCTGATCACCGGCAAGCCACCGGTCAGCCTGAGCCAGGCCACGCCGATTGCGCGCCTGTCGAGCGAATACAACGTGTTCGTCGTGCCGGCCGCCTCGCCCTTCAAGACCATGAAGGAAGTGGTCGATCAGCTGAAGAAAGACCCCGGCAGCGTGAAATGGGGCGGCGGCTCGCGCGGCGCCACCGAGCACATTGCCGCCGCCATGATTGCCCGGGAAGTGGGCACCGACCCGGCCAAGATCAACTACGTCGCCTTCCGGGGCGGCGGCGAAGCCACCGCCGCCATTCTGGGCGGCAACGTGACCATCGGCGGCAGCGGCTACAGCGAGTTTGCCGAGTACATCAACACCGGCAAGATGCGCGCGCTGGCGGTGACGTCCGACACGCGCCTGCCGGGCGTGAACATCCCGACGCTCAAGGAGCAGGGCATCAACGTGGTGATCGGCAACTGGCGCGGCGTGTACGGCGCGCCCGGCATCACGCCGGCCCAGCGCCAGGCGCTGACCGACATGGTCGTGAAAGCCCTCAAGTCCAAGAGCTGGCAGGAAGCGTCCCAGAAAAACAACTGGACGCCTGCGGTGCTGACCGGCCCGGCGTTCGAGAAGTTCGTCGATGACGACTTCGCCGCGCTGCGCGCCACCATGGTCAAGTCCGGCATGGTCTGAGCCTGGTTTTACTCCCTCTCCCTTTGGGAGAGGGCAGGGGTGAGGGCTGGCGGCCTGTGCATAGGCTTTGCAGCGTGTAGTCGCCCGTTGGCCCTCACCCCAACCCTCTCCCAAAGGGAGAGGGAGCAAGAAAAGCGAGCCGCATGCAGTGAACCGAGCAGTTGCTATTTTTCGTCATTCCTGCGCGGGTATGACGGATTCGGGCTGCGGGGAATTGAAATCAGAAAGTAACAGGCAATGACAGTCCCCAAAAACTCATATCCCATGCAGACGCTGGTCGGCGTCGGCGTGCTGCTGATCGGCCTGGGCCTGGCGCTGGGTGCGCTCACCATTCCGTCGGCGGCCGGCTACGGCGGCGTCGGCCCCAACTTTTTGCCTTGGCTGATTTCGCTGTCGCTGCTGGTGTGCAGCGGCTTCATCATCTGGGAGTCGCGCTCGGGCGGCTTTCGCGCGATGGACGAACCCGTGGGCGGACCCGCGCCCTACTGGCTGGGCTTTGCCTGGATGTCGGCCGGGCTGCTGGCCAATGCGGCGCTGATCACCACCATCGGCTTCATCTTCAGCTGCACGCTGTGCTTCGTGCTGGCGTTGCAGGGCCTGAAAAGCGCCGAGGGCCGCACCGACCGCAGGCCGGTGGTCTGGCTGAAGGACGCGCTGATCGGCATGGCGATTGCCGCCCCGGTGTTCTGGATGTTCACCCAATTCCTGGCGATCAACCTGCCAGGCCTCACCACGACGGGATGGCTCTAAATGGATGTCTTCAACCAGCTGCTGCAGGGCTTTGCCACGGCGGCCACCCCGATCAACCTGATCTGGTGCTTTGTCGGCTGTGCCCTGGGCACGGCCATTGGCGTGCTGCCCGGCATCGGCCCGGCGGTGGCGGTCGCCATGCTGCTGCCCATCACGGTCAAGGTCGAAGCCACGGCGTCGATGATCTTTTTCGCCGGCATCTACTACGGCGCCATGTACGGCGGCTCGACCACTTCCATCCTGCTGAACACGCCGGGTGAAACCGCCAGCATGGTCACGGCCATGGAAGGCAACAAGATGGCCAAGAGCGGCCGCGCCGGCGCCGCGCTGGCCAGCGCCGCCATCGGCTCGTTCATCGCCGGCACGATTGCCACGGTGCTGGTGACGATGTTCGCGCCCATCGTCGCCGAACTGGCCGTCAAGCTTGGGCCCCCCGAATACTTCATGCTGATGCTGCTGGCCTTCACCACCGTGAGCGCGGTGCTGGGCAAGAGCACGGTGCGCGGCATGACGGCGCTGTTCATCGGCCTGGCCGCCGGACTGGTCGGACTGGACCAGATTTCGGCCCAGGCGCGCTACACCGGCGGCGTTCCCGAACTGCTCGACGGCATCGAGATCGTGCTGGTCGCCGTCGGTCTGTTCGCTGTTGCCGAAGCCATGTACGCTGTGCTCTATGAAGGCCGCATCGTCGATACGCAGAACAAGCTGAGCCGCGTCCACATGACCCGGCGCGACTGGCGCCGTTCCTGGCCGGCCTGGCTGCGCGCCACGGCGATTGGCGCGCCGTTTGGCTGCATTCCGGCCGGCGGCACCGAAATCCCGACATTTTTGAGCTACGCGGTCGAAAAGAAGCTGGCCAAGGGCGAGGACAAGGCCGAGTTCGGCACGAAAGGCGCCATCGAGGGCGTGGCCGGCCCGGAAGCGGCCAACAATGCCACGGTGACCATGGCCATGATCCCGCTGCTGACGCTGGGCATCCCGACCTCGAACACCACGGCGATTTTGCTGGGCGCCTTCCAGAACTACGGCATCCAGCCCGGCCCGCAGCTGTTCACCACCTCGTCGTCGCTGGTCTGGGCCCTGATCGCCTCGCTCTACATCGGCAACGTGATGCTGCTGGTGCTCAACTTGCCGCTGGTCGGGCTGTGGGTCAAGCTGCTGAAGATTCCCAAGCCCTACCTCTACGCCGGCATCCTGATTTTTGCGACGGTGGGCGTGTACGGCATGCGCCAGAGCGCGTTCGATTTGTTCCTGCTCTACGGCATCGGCGTGCTGGGCGTGGTCATGCGGCGCTTTGACTTTCCGACCGCGCCGGTCGTCGTCGGCATGATCCTTGGCCCGCTGGCCGAGGCGCAGCTGCGCAATGCCATGTCGATCGGCGAGGGCAGCGCGATGGTGTTCATCGAGCGGCCGGTTTCGCTGATCCTGATCGTGGTGGTGGTGGCCGTGCTGGTGCTGCCGCGCCTGGCGCGTTCCTGGGTCAACCGGGCGCGGACGGCCTGAGCCGGCGCTTCCGGCCGGGTAAAAGCTGTCTTGCGCAAGGGTTGTAACCCTGGCTTACACCTGATTACGTAGTAGTACGGGTCTTTCAGTCCTGAAGGAAAACC
Source organism: Polaromonas sp. (assembly GCA_028292345.1). Lineage (GTDB taxonomy): Bacteria > Pseudomonadota > Gammaproteobacteria > Burkholderiales > Burkholderiaceae_C > Polaromonas. The sequence goes on from JAQGMN010000308.1 coordinate 7,630, forward strand.
CCCTAGGCCGGGGGATTTGAAACACTTAGGCTCGGCTTTGCCCTGCAACCGGCATTGCAATGCCGGATGCGGGGCGGCCATACTTCTGGAAACACAGGGGGTGCACAAGTTTTCATTTCAAAAATGACAGACGACAGGAGACAAAGACATGCAACCCAGGCTTCTTTCCACTTTCGCCGCCGTGGCGGCGCTTCTGGGCGGCGCGGCGTCCGCCGCCGTCAACCTTCCCCCCCTGAACATCGACACCACGCAGACCACCGTGTCCGGGCTGTCGTCGGGCGGCTTCATGGCGGCGCAACTGCACGTGGCCTATTCGGCCACCTTCAAGAAAGGGGCCGGCATCGTCGCCGGCGGGCCGTTTTACTGCGCCGAGGGCTCGATCGTGAATGCCACCGGACGCTGCATGGCCAGCCCGGCCGGCATACCGACCAGCAGCCTGGTCAGCACCACCAACAGCTGGGCCAGCCAGGGAATCATCGACCCGGTGGCGAATTTGCAAAGCTCGAAGGTCTATTTGTTTTCAGGTTCCATCGACAGCACGGTGAAGCCGGGCGTGATGGATGCGCTGAAAACCTACTACAACAGCTTCGTGCCGGCAGCCAACGTGGTCTACAAAAAAGACATTGCCGCCGAGCATGCCATGGTCACCGACGACTATGGCAGCGCCTGCTCGACCAAGGCCAGCCCCTACATCAACGACTGCAACTTCGACCTGGCCGGCGCGATGCTGGCGCACCTGTACGGCCCGCTGAACCCGCGCAACAGCGGCACGC
>JAQGMN010000330.1 GCA_028292345.1 Polaromonas sp.
TCGCCCGCGCCGATGTGCGGCATGATGATTTTGGCAAAGCCGTTCCAGGCGGCCTGCGGGCAGGTGTGCAGGCCGTGGCCGCGCGCGGCGACCATGAGGTTCTGCATGAACATGCCGTAGTCCAGCAGGGAGCCGCGTCCCATCACCCGGTCCAGGGTGAACATCAGCCCGACCGGCGCATCGAAGAAACGGTAGTTGCGCTGGTGCTGCGCATGCATCTTGTCCTTGTCGCCCTTGGTGATGCCCAGCAGGCCGTACAGGCCCCAGCCGTTCTCGCGCCGGCGGTCGATGTAGGGCGACACCCATTTTTCCGGGTAGTAGTCGTATTCCTCCCGGTAGTCGGCCGCCAGCGCCGGGTTGTCGCGCAAAGCGTCGTGGGCGCTGCAAACTTTTTCCACCAGGCTGTCCTTGCTCGCGCCCTGGAGCACATAGGCTTTCCACGGCTGCGTGTTGGTGCCCGACGGCGCGCGGCTGGCCAGTTCGAGCAAATGCAATATGAGCGCGCGCGGCACGGGCGCGGGCAAAAACTCGCGCATCGACTGGCGGCTTTCGATGGCGCGGTCCACCGCGTTGACGGGCGGCTGGCAGGCGCTGCTCGGCGCGTCGTCGGGGGCAAAATCGCCCGCGACGACAGGGTGGGCGGAGGAATCGGTTGGGTTCATTTCAGCAGCTCCAGGACAGACAGTAATTCAGGCGGCAGGCAGGCAGCCGGCCGGCGCGTGGCGCGGTCGACATACACATGGATGAAATGGCCCCGGGCGGCGCACGGCAGGCTTTCGTCGGCCGGGAACAGCGCGACCTCGTAGCGCACGCTGGAGGCGCCGGCATGCGCGACGCGAATGCCGGCCACCACCGGCTCGGGAAAGGCCAGCGGCGAAAAATAGTTGCAGCCGGTTTCCACCACCAGGCCGATCACGGGGCCCGTATGGATGTCGAGCGCGCCGCGCTCGACCAGCAGGCCGTTGACGGCGGTATCGAACCAGCTGTAATACACGACGTTGTTGACATGCCCATAGAGGTCGTTGTCGGACCAGCGGGTGCCGATGGCCCGGAAGGCCCGGTAGTCGCTGCGGTATTCGGGCTGGGGTCGGGAGATCGGGCGCATGGGAAGGCTATTTTGCCAGCGCATCAGCCGGCCGATTTCCATCGGCGCCAATATTCAAGCGCCACGCGGTAGGTGTTTACCTGTACCTGCACGGTTTCGCCGATGTTCACCCCGTAGCCGCCGGCCATCGAAAAGGCCAGCGGAATCCGCCGTTGCCAGGCCCAGTCGAACACCCGGCGGTCCCGCGCCTCCAGGCCGTCGAAGCTCAGGCTCAGCCGTCCCAGGCGGTCGCCTTCGTACGGGTCGGCGCCGGCCAGGAACAAAATCAGGCCGGGCTCGAAGCGCCGGTCCAGCTCGTCCAGCGCCTCCTCCAGCGCCTGCAGGTAGGGCGCATCGAGGCAGCCATCGGGCAGCTCGACATCCAGGTCGCTCGCCTCCTTGCGGAAGGGAAAGTTCTTTTCGCCGTGCAGCGACAGCGTGAACACGCTGGCGTCGCCGGCAAAGATGCTGGCCGTGCCATTGCCCTGGTGCACGTCCAGGTCGATCACCGCGACCTGCAGCGGCCGGCGCGCCTGGCGGTGACGGCGCGCCCATTCGGCCTGCATCAGCCGCGCGGCCACCGCCGAGTCGTTGAAGACGCAAAAGCCCCCGCCCTTGCCCGCGTAGGCATGGTGGGTGCCGCCCGCGAGGTTGGCGGCAATGCCTTCGGGCCGGGCGCCCGGTGCCAGCCCCAGGGCCGTCCGCGCCGCCCTCACGGTGGCCCCGGCCGAACGCCTGGCGCGCTCGGCCATGGCCGGGCTCCAGGGAAACCCGATCTCGCGCTGCGCCGCCGCCGGCAGCGTTCCCCGGGCAATTGCCTCTATATAGGCGGGCGTGTGCGCCAGCGCCAGTTCGCCATCGCTGGCAACCGGCGCCTGGCCCAGCCGCACCTCCGGCAGTTCACCGGCCAGCCGCTCGCGCAGCAACCGGTACTTGGGCATGGGAAAGCGGTGCCCGACGGGCAGCGGCAAGACAAAGTGGTCGGCGTAGAAGGCTTGCACGAGGATCGATCCTGAAATAACTGATTCAGATCAGAGTAACCCATCCAAATTGGTGCATTGCAGCAAAATATGCTTGCAAAACGACAGGTTTCTCCTATAATCCATTTCATGTTGCAGTGCAGCAATTCAGCGCAAAGCAACTATTAACCCTAACTACACATTTGGAGATTACTTATGCTGACCGCTGAACAACTCATGGCTTCCCACAAAGCAAACATCGAAACCCTGTTCGGCCTGACCCAGAAAGCCTTCGAAGGCGTTGAAAAACTGGTCGAACTGAACGTTCAAGCCACCAAGGCTGCCCTGGCCGAAACCGCCAACAACGCACAAGCCGTCATGGGCGTCAAGGACGCACAGGAACTGCTCGCGCTGCAGGCCAGCATGGTCCAGCCCCTGGCTGAAAAAACCGCCGCCTACAGCCGTCACCTGTACGACATCGCCCAGTCCGCCGGCGCTGAAATCAGCAAGACGTTCGAAGGCCAGACCGCCGAAGCCCAGAAGAAATTCGCCGACCTGGTCGAAAACGCCACCCAGAATGCACCTGCCGGTTCCGAATCCGCAGTGACCATGATGAAAAGCGCCATGACCGCCGCCAACACGGCCTTCGAATCGGTGCAAAAAGCCGTCAAGCAAGCCGGCGACATGGCCGAAACCAACTTCAACACGGTGTCCGAGTCGGCCCTGAGCGCCACCAAGGGTGCTTCCAAGAAGCGTTGATTTCCAACGGGCTTTTCAAGAAGTGCCAGGCGCAGCTTGAAAGCCCATGGAGCCTTCTCCTGAAACCCGTCGCCAGCGACGGGCTTCAACCAGTTGTCTCCTCGGTTCCATGCAGAAACGTCTGGTTTCGCGGTTCCGTTCAAGCCCGGTCTCGCGACTGGGATTTTTTTTGCTTGAATCACTTGTTTACGCAGGCGCAGCAGGCGCGGACAGCTATCGAAAGATGAGCAAATCCGGCAAGGAATTCAGGGGTGAGCCGCAGTTCCGGCGGCCAGCCGGGCCTTCAGCGCCGGAAGCGCCGCCAGCATCGCCGCCCTGCCCGCGTCGATCGCCAGCTTGCGGGCCGAAAAATCGGCGCTCCTGAGGCCTGCCTGCGAAGGCCGCACCACCACCTCGGCTTCCTTCAGTTCGTACTGGTTGATGCTTTTCCCCATGATCGCAAAGGTCTGCAGCAGGATCTGCAGGGTGTCGCCCGTCAGGTTGCCTTCGGGCGGGTTCGAAATGTCCACCGCAATCACGATGTCGGCGCCCATCTGCCGGGCAAAGCGCACCGGCACCGGCGACACCAGGCCGCCATCGACATATTCACGTCCGCTGATCCGCACCGGCACGAACACCGCCGGTACCGCGCTCGACGCGCGCACCGCCGTGCCGGTGTCGCCGCTGCGAAACAGCACCGCCTGGCCGCTGCCCAGGTCGGTGGCGACGATGCCCAGCGGAATCGCCATGTTCTCGATCAGGCGGCCGCCGACCAGCTGGTTGACGTAGCGGCCCAGCGCATCGCCGCGAAACACGCCCTTGCCGATGATCGGCAGCATCCAGTCAGTGATCGCCACCTCTTGCATGCCGAGCGCCGTCTGCTGCAGCTGAGCGCCGGTCTTGCCGGTGGCGTAAATCGCCGCGACCAGGCTGCCGGCCGAGGTGCCCACGACCATTTGCGGCCTGAGGCCGGCTTCTTCGAGCACCGCGATCACGCCGACATGCGCAAAGCCGCGCGCTGCGCCGCCACCCAGCGCCAGGCCGATCTTCAGCGGCTTCCTGGCGGCAGGCGACGCGACTCCGTCGGGCGCGGCCGGCTTGACCGGCGCCACCGGCGCCGTGGTGCAGCCGGCAATGAGCAGCGCGGGAAGCAGCAGCTTGCCCAGCCAGCGCGCTGAAAACCGGCACGCCGGGCGCACTCCTGCGGTCGGGTCCGGACGGGCTTTTCCGGCTGGAAAGATATTGCGACTAATTCGCATTTGCATTAAACTCATTGACTTTCAAGCCTTCAGGAATTTTTCAACATGATCAAAAGTGCGCCAATGTTTACCGGTCTTGCCCTTGCTGCCGCTGCCCTGATGGCTGCCGCGGGCAGCGCCAGCGCCCAGGAGCAGGTGGTCAACCTGTATTCTGCCCGCCACTACCAGACCGACGAGGCGCTGTACAGCAACTTCACCAAGGCCACCGGCATCAAGGTCAACCGGGTCGATGCCGACGATGCCGGCATCCTGGCGCGCCTGAAGGCCGAAGGCGCGGCGTCGCCGGCCGACGTGATCCTGCTGGTCGATGCCGCCCGCCTCTGGAAGGGCGACGTCGAGGGCCTGTTCAAGCCGATCAAGTCCGCCACGCTCGAATCGGCCATTCCGGTCAACCTGCGTGCCAAGGCAAGCCCTGAAGGCACGACCTGGTTCGGCTTTTCCACCCGCGCCCGCGTCGTGGTGTACGACAAGCTGAAGGTCAAGAAGGCCGATGTGGACACCTACGAGGAACTGGCCGATCCGAAGAACAAGGGCCTGCTCTGCACCCGTTCGGGCGCGCACCCGTACAACCTGTCGCTGTTCTCGGCCGTGACCGAGCACCTGGGCGAAGCCAAGGCCGAGCAGTGGCTTGGGGGCCTGGTCGCCAACATGGCGCGCGACCCGAAGGGCGGCGACAGCGACCAGATCAAGGCGGTGGCCAGCGGCGAATGCGGCGTGGCGCTGACCAACTCGTATTACCTGGCACGCATCATGCGGTCCAGCGCGCCCGAGGACAAACTGGTGGCCGACCGCGTCGGCGTGGTGTTTCCGAACCAGGAAACCTGGGGCACGCATGTCAACATCGCCGGCGCTGCCGTGGCGAAGAATGCCAGGAACACGGCGAACGCGGTCAAGTTCATGGAATACCTGGCCACGCCCGATGCGCAAAACTACTTTGCCAACGGCAACAACGAATGGCCGGTGGTGGCCAGCGTGAAGATTGCCAATCCGGCGCTGCAGGCCATGACCGGCGGCAGCTTCAAGTCGGAAACCATTCCGGTCAGCGCCATCGGCTACAACCAGGTCAAGGTGCAGCAGATGCTCGACCGCGTGGGTTATAAATAAGCGGATCTTCGACCGCTCCCTGAGCGCAGGCCCGGCCGTTGCAAGACGGCCGGGCTTTTTCATGCGCCATAATTGGCGGCTGGATTGACGTTGACGTAAACGTCAATATGCCAGATCCAATTTCCCGGCGCTTTTTTCTTCAACCTTTCACTTTCAAGGAACACCCCATGGACATCGCAGGCAAGGTATTTATCGTCACCGGTGGCGCTTCAGGGCTGGGCGAAGGCACGGCGCGCATGCTGGTGGCCAACGGCGGCAAGGTCGTGATTGCCGACATGCAGGCTGAAAAGGGCGAAGCCATCGCCAGGGAACTGGGCGAGGGCGTGGCCGCCTTCGTCAAGTGCGACGTCAGCCAGGAAGCCGACGGCCAGGCCGTCGTGGCCAAGGCCGTGTCCATGGGCAAGCTGATGGGACTGGTCAACTGCGCCGGCATCGCGCCGGCTGAAAAGACCGTCGGCAAGAACGGCGCGCACAGCCTGGCCGTGTTCAGCAAGACCGTCACCGTCAACCTGATCGGCAGCTTCAACATGATCCGCCTGGCCGCCGAGGCCATGGGAAAGAACGAGCCCGAGTCCACCGGCGAGCGCGGCGTGCTGATTTCCACCGCCTCGGTGGCGGCCTACGACGGCCAGATGGGCCAGGCCGCCTACAGCGCCTCCAAGGGCGGCGTGGTCGGCATGACGCTGCCGATTGCCCGGGACCTGGCGCGAAGCGGCATCCGCAACATGACGATTGCCCCCGGCATTTTCGGCACGCCGATGATGTTCGGCATGCCGCAGGAAGTGCAGGACTCTCTGGCCGCCGCCGTGCCCTTTCCTTCGCGCCTGGGAACGCCGCAGGACTATGCCAAGCTGGCCAGGCACATTTTTGAAAACGACATGCTCAACGGCGAAGTGATCCGCCTGGACGGCGCGATCCGCCTGGC
>JAQGMN010000343.1 GCA_028292345.1 Polaromonas sp.
CCAGTGGAAAGGCGCCGGGCAAATGTGCGTTGGTTTGCCACTGAATCTGCGGCGGTCTGCTTTAGCCGTTCTGCGTAACCCGCCATTCACGATTCGAACGTCTGCAACCAGTCTGAAGCGGTCGTCCACCTCACGGCGTTGAAGCACGCTCCGGTCGATTGCGGTCGTCTGACACGCCAGTGACGCCCCGATCCATGTGTAGGTTTTTTTGTCGTATTGACCACCACCTAGCGACACCGGGTTTTGGCGCCACGGCCCGCTCGGCATCCATCCACAAGGCGCAGCGCTTCAGCGACCATGCGCCGCTGACGATCGATTACGACTGGACGCTTTGAGCGCCTGGCCGCCGATGCGCCAGGGCCCGCAACAGGGCACCCGGCTCTGCATGGCCGCGCGTCCGGCGAAAAGGCCTTGCCTCAGCCGCCTTCAAGGACAGGTGGTGTGCGCCGCATCGGCCACCTTCGTGCGGAAAATCACTTCCCCGTCAGGCACGCGCACCACGCGCACTTCCTTTTGAACCGGCAGGGTGATGCTTTTGGCCGCGATGGCCACGGCCAGCGAACTGTTGTCGTAGAGATGGTCAAAGTTGATGGCCAGTAACAAGTTACTCGCCAGCGTACCGCTGCTTTCAATTCTGTATTTTGGAGTGGACATGAAGGACCCTTGTCTTTAATAGTTATGCGCCTGACCCGGAGGCATCAGGACTTTTGCTGTCATCGCCGGTGCGAAATCAGCACGTTGACACGGCGTGCTGGCCTACATCGCCACACAGCCGCCGGATGACGCAATTTTTAGGTAAACAGGAGCGCCAGCACATCCCCTCAACAAGGGACGCAAAGGTTTTACTTGGAAACCAAATGTAAAAAAAGCGCGACGCTCCTGCCGGGCTGCCTCAAAAATAGTCGCTGAAAACGCGCCTGGGCAGGAACCGGATGCGCTTCGCACGGACTGTTCTTGTCCGCCGGTTTTTCCAGACGGGCTTTTGGAGATACTGGAGCGCATGAGCCCTGAAAGGAGCAAGCCATGCACATCCTCTGGACCTATCTGCGGCCGCACCGCAGGCTCGCCGCCCTGGCCCTGCTGCTGGCGGCCATCAGCCAGGTGCTGGCCCTGGTCGATCCGATCATCTTCGGCCGGATCATTGACGACTATGCCATCGGCGGCGCCGGCATGACCGCGGAAACGCGGGTTTCGGGCGTGCTGCGGCTGCTCGGATTGGCGGTGGGCGTGGCCGTGCTGTCGCGGCTGGCCAAGACGCTGCAGGACTATGCGACGCGGCTGCTGGTGCAGAAGTTCGGCACGCAGATCTTCAACGACGGGCTGCGCCAGGTGCTGCGGCTGAAATACCAGGAATTCGAGGACCTGCGCAGCGGCGAAACGCTGTCGCTGCTGCAAAAGGTGCGCGCCGACAGCGAGCGCTTCATCAACGCCTTCATCAACACCCTGTTCGCGGCCATCGTGGGCATTGCTTTCCTGGCCTGGTATTCGGTGGCCAAGCACTGGCTGCTGGTGCCGGTGTTCCTGGTCGGCGTGCTGCTGATGGGCGGGCTGACTGGGCTGCTCAGCCGGGAAATCAAGACGCAGCAGCGCTCCATCGTGCGCGAGACCAACCGCAATTCGGGCTTCATCACCGAGTCGCTGCGCAACATTGAACTCATCAAGAGCCTGGGCCTGACCTATCCCGAGATTCGGCGGCTGCAGGCGCAGACGATGAAAATATTCGCGCTCGAGATGAAGAAGGTCAGGCGCATCCGGTGGCTGTCCTTCCTGCAGGGAAGCACGCTGAGCCTGCTCAAGCTGGCGATCCTGTTTGCCCTGCTGTGGCTGATCTTTCGCGACGTGCTGAGCACCGGCGAACTGATTGCGATGCAGTTCATCTCGGTCGCGATTTTTGCGCCGCTGCAGGAACTGGGCAATGTGATCGTCGCCTACCGCGAGGTCGAGACGTCGCTGCTGAACTTCGACGCGCTGATGAAAAAGCCGGTCGAGCGCCGGCCCGAGTCGCCGGTCAAGACCGGGCCGGTCACGTCGGTGCGCTTTGCCGATGTCAGTTTTCGCCACAAGGGCGCGGCCGACAACGCGCTGGAGTCGCTGTCGTTTTCGGCCGGGCTGGGCGACACCATCGCCTTTGTCGGCCCGTCGGGTTCGGGAAAGTCCACCCTGGTCAAGCTGCTGGTCGGCCTGTATACGCCGGCCAGCGGCCAGGTGTCGTACAACGGCATCTCGACCCGCGACCTGCGCTACAACGAGGTGCGCCGGCAAATCGGCTTCGTGACGCAGGAAACGCACCTGTTCGCCGGCACGCTGCGCGAGAACCTCCAGTTCGTCAAACCCGACGCGACCGACGCGGAAATTATCGCCGCGATGGAGCAGGCCTCGTGCGCCTACCTGCTGGGCAAGTCGCCCGAGGGGCTGGATTTGATCATCGGCGAGATGGGCATGAAGCTGTCGGGCGGCGAAAAGCAGCGGCTGTCGATTGCCCGCGCCTTGATCCGCCATCCGCGCCTGCTGATTTTCGACGAGGCCACCTCGGCGCTCGATTCGATCACCGAGGAGCAGATCACCCGCACCGTGCGCCAGCTGTCGGCCAGCAGCAGCCGCATCACGCTCCTGATTGCCCACCGGCTTTCGACCATCATGCATGCCAACACCATCTTCGTGCTGGAAAAGGGCGGCATCGTGGAAAGCGGCACCCATGCGGAACTGCTCGACGCCAAGGGCCTGTTGTACTACGCCATGTGGCGCCAGCAGATCGGCGAACGGCCGAGCCGGCATGCGGCGGCGGCGGCGTCAACCGACGCCTGAGCGCTAGGACTGCGCCATGCGCACGCGGCGCGCGGCTTCCTCGGCATTCGCGTCACCAATCTCGCGCAGCACGCCGCCGACATCGACCGGCCCGGTCTTGCGCTTGAACTGGCCGGTCAGCACCGTGTCGGGGTAGAGCACGCCGCGCTGGTACAAATCCCACATCTCGTTGCCGTAGTCGATCTTGAGCAGGTCGGGCGCGAAACGGCCGAAGAAATTGCGCAGGTTGGCCACGTCGCGCTCAAGCATGCGGCTGGCGTGGTTGTTGCCGGCGGCATCGACCGCTTGCGGCAGGTCGATGATGACCGGGCCGTCCTCGGCCAGCAAAATATTGAATTCAGACAGGTCGCCGTGGACGATGCCGGCGCACAGCATGCGGATGACCTCGGCGATCAGGCTGGCATGGTGCCGGCGCGCCTGCTCGGGCGTGAAGTCCACATCGTTCAGGCGCGGCGCGGCGTCGCCGCTGGCGTCGGTCACCAGTTCCATCAGCAG
>JAQGMN010000349.1 GCA_028292345.1 Polaromonas sp.
TTGGCCGCCAGTACACGCCGGGCTACCTGGTGTCGGGCGCCTTCGATGCGTCGCAAACCCAGTCCAGCCTGGCGGCCAGCCAGGTCGCCAGCTTGCCGGCCGCGTTTGACATTCGTTTGAGCAACACGCTGCAGTACGGGATCAAGACAGGCGGCATCACCGCAGCGCTGATGTATGGGGCAGGCGAAGTGCCGGGCAGCAGTTCCGCAGGCCGCTTCCTGGGCGCGATGGTGATGTACACAGGCAGCGGCTTTTCTGTCGGCCTTGCCCGCAATGAGAAGAAAAACGAGCTGGGCCAGAAGTCGCTGCACAACGATGTGCTGGGCGCGAGCCTGACGCTGGGGCCCGGCGCGTTGTACGGCCAGTACGCCACCATCAAGGACGACAACCCCAGCGGCTTGGTGTCAATCGGCGCCGGCGTCGCTGCCAGCGCCGTTGCCGCCGGGCTTCCTGCCGCGCTGGCCCCTGGCGTAGGCAGCGCCTACCAGACTGCCTACAACACAGCGTTCAGGCAAGACGCCAGGCTCATGCACATCGGCTACAAAATGACGAGCGGCCTGCACACGGTCGTGGTGGCCTACAACCGGCTTGATGACAGGCGGCCAGTCAATGCAGACACCGATTCTTACGGCGCGACCTACACCTACGCCTTTTCCAAGCGCACCAACCTGACCGCCGTGCTGACGCGCTTCAACAACAAGGGGGCGGGACAGGTAGCGCCCGGCGGCAATGGCTTTCTGGGCGGCGTCACGGCATCGGCCGGAACCGACTCCACGAACCTGGCCCTCGGCATTCGCCACGCCTTCTGACGGCGGTTTTGGCCCCAGGGCCGCGCATTGCCTGTCTGCAGCCCCCTTCTGGGGGCTTTTTTGTTGGCCTTCCGGTTTTGTCGCCAGCGATAACATGGCGGTCAGATCAAATTTTTCGGCATGACGAAAAATTGATCTCAAACCTGAAGATCTTCCAGCGCGTCTCCAAACCACCTTTACCGATGAAAGCTGCCATGACCACTGCCCTTGACCTTGCCCTGAACGCCGCCGACGGCGCACTGCGCACGCTGTTCGCCAAACCCCGCGCCAGCCGGACCTGCCCCACCGTGCCGGCCCAGGCCACCCACCTGAGCCTTGAGGACAAGGCGCGTTCGGGCGCGCTGATGCGGGTCAACCACGTCGGGGAAGTGTGCGCGCAGGCCTTGTATGCCGCGCAGGCGCTGGGGACGCGCGATGCGGTGCTGCGCGCGCATTTCCTCAAAGCCAGCCGCGAGGAAGGCGATCACCTGGCCTGGACCAAGGACCGGCTCGACGAGCTGGGCGCGCGCCCTTCCCTGCTCAACCCGCTGTGGTACGCGGGCGCTTTCGGGCTTGGCCTGGTCGCCAGCCGGCTCGGCGACAAACTGAGCCTGGGCTTTGTGGTGGAAACCGAGCGCCAGGTTGAAGCGCACCTGGCCAGCCATCTGGAGCGCCTGCCCGAAGGCGATCACGAATCTCGCGCCATCGTGGCGCAAATGAAAGACGACGAAGCGCAGCATGCCAGGCTGGCGGAGGATGCTGGCGCGCTGCCAATGCCCGCGCCGGTCAGGCTGCTGATGCGTTCGGCGGCCAAGGTCATGACCACAGTGGCGCACCGGATTTAACGCAAGCCGCCGGGCAGATCAAACCTCGTGCAACTCAAAACTGGTGGTGATGGCCGCCGTCTTGCCCAGCATGATGGTGGCCGAGCAGTATTTGTCGTGGCTCATGGCAATGGCGCGCTCGACGGCACTGGCGGCAAGGCCGCTGCCGGTCACGACAAAATGCATGTGGATTTTGGTGAATACCTTGGGATCCACAGGCGCCCGCTCGGTGCTGAGCCTGACCGTGCAACCGCGCACGTCATGGCGGCCGCGCTTGAGGATCAGCACCACGTCGTAGGCCGTGCAGCCGCCCGCGCCGGCCAGCACGGTTTCCATCGGCCGGGGGGCCAGGTTGGCGCCGCCGTTTTCAGGCTTGGCCGCGTCGGGCGCGCCATCCATGACCAGCGTGTGGCCGCTGCCGGTTTCGGCCAGGAAGGTCATTGCCGATTTCGACCCATTGACCGCATTGCCGCCGGTCCAGCTCACTGTGCATTCCATAACTGCCATTCCTTGTGCAAAATAATCGGTTTTGTTGAGCTTACACACTCATTGCGGTGGCAGCCAGAACGTCGCTTTGTAGGTAGAAACCCCTAAAGCCTGTAATTGTGCGACTTTCGTCACGATTCATGGTGCGGTGCAGCATCGGCTCCGATATACTGAACCCATCGCATCAGTACACAGTCCTTAACGACCCGCCGTATTTTTGCACTGGTTGTCTCCTCCACCTCCTCAAAGGGTGGATTTACAGGCCCAGACCGCATGGTCTGGGCCTTTTTTTGCCTGCACCTATGATCATCTGGTTCTGCCGCAAGAAAAACCATGTCCTCTCCTAAAAAATCCATCCCTGGCGCGGCCGCTTCAGCCGCCGCCAAATCCCGTTCACAGGCTTCCGCCAAAACAGCTGCCAAGCCTGTGGCCAGGACGCTCAAGCCCGCCGATTACCTGAAAAAAATACTGACCGCCCGGGTCTACGACGTGGCGGTCGAGTCGGCGCTGGAGCCGGCCAGGAACCTGAGCCTGCGCCTGAACAACACGGTGCTGCTCAAGCGCGAGGACCAGCAGCCGGTGTTCAGCTTCAAGCTGCGCGGCGCCTACAACAAGATGGCGCACCTGACCCCGGCGCAGCTGAAAAAG
>JAQGMN010000361.1 GCA_028292345.1 Polaromonas sp.
CCTGGAAAAAGGCTCGGTCACCGAGATCGACTACATCAACGGCGCGGTGGTGCGCCAGGGCGACAAGGTCGGCGTGCCGACGCCGGTCAACCGGACGCTGGTGGCCTGCATCAAGGGAATTGAACGCGGGCTGGCGGGTTGAAAAAAGACAGGACAAGAAACCGCCAGCAGTGTTTGAAGCACAAAAGAGACGATCAGGCAGAGCGTGAAGCTGTTGGCGAACGAGCGGTAGAACCAGCCAGCCTTTGACAACGCCAACAGCCCGCAGATCCAGGTGCCCAGGGCCCAGCGAAGCGATGGCCCGTCGGAGCGTTCAGCTCCAACCCGATCCCGCTCCCTGAGGCAACTTTCTTTGGTGACTTTCTTTTTTGCCAGAAAAGAAAGTTACCCCCGCCGGGCAGGCGCTCACCCCTCAATCCACAGAAGAAACCACAAAAAGCCAAAGAACAAAAGCAGCGAGCCAAAGACACAGCAACCCCGCGCATGCCAAACAAACCCGCCCGGCCAGCGCAACCGTCAGATGACTGAACGTGTAGGATTTGGCGCCAGCGACATCGACGCCAGGGTGCGGGACGGTGTGCTTTATTCGGAAACACAGGCATGACAGATCCTTACGCCGTTATCGGCAATCCCATCCATCAGAGCAAGTCGCCCCTGATCCATGGCATGTTCGCGCAGGCCACCGGCCAGGACATGGCGTACACCGCCATCGAAGGCGATCTGGACGGATTCGCCGCGGCGGTCGATGCGTTTCGCGCCGCCGGCGGGCGGGGCCTGAACATCACCGCGCCGTTCAAGCTCGACGCCTTTGCCTACGCGACGGAGCGCTCGGAGCGCGCCGAGCTGGCCGGCGCGGCCAATGCCATGAAGTTTGAGGGCAGCCGGGTGCTGGCCGAGAACTTCGACGGCGTGGGCCTGGTGCGCGACGTGGTCCACAACCTGAACCGCCCGCTCAGGGGCAAGCGGGTGCTGCTGCTGGGCGCGGGCGGCGCGTCCCGGGGCGCGCTGCTGCCCTTCCTGGCCGAGGAACCGGCTGAACTGGTGGTGGCCAACCGCAGCCTGGACAAGGCGCAGGCGCTGGCGCGCATTGCCGAGGCATCGGGCGCCGGCCCGGTGCGCGGCTGCACCTACGCGGAGCTGGCGGGGCAGGCCTTTGACGTGGTGCTCAATGCCACCTCGGCCAGCTTGCGCTTCGAACTGCCGCCGGTGCCGGCCAGCGTGTTCGCGCCCGGCTGCCTGGCCTATGAGCTGGCCTACGGCAAGGGACTGACGCCATTCTTGCGGCTCGCGCAGAGCGCCGGCGCGCGTCAACTGGCCGACGGCGTGGGCATGCTCGCCGAGCAGGCCGCCGAAGCCTTCGAATGGTGGCGCGGCGTGCGGCCCGACACCCGCGCGGTGATCGAAAAACTGACCGTTCCGCTGGCCTGAAGAAACCGTCCGGCGGGCGCCGGGCCGCCTATACTTTGCGAATGAACGAAACAGTACATTCGGAGCCGGCAAAAGCCGCGCCCGCTGCACGCAAAACCCGCACGCCAGCGCGCGCCGCCAGCCCGGCCACGCTGCCGGCTGCGGGCGCAACGCCGTCGCGCACCAACGACCCGGCCCGCACCATGGCCGGCATCCTGGAAGTGGCGACCACCGAGTTTTCCGAGAAGGGACTGAGCGGCGCGCGCATCGACGAGATCGCGGCGGCCACCAAGACCAGCAAGCGCATGATCTACTACTATTTCGGCAGCAAGGAAGGCCTGTACCTGGCCGTGCTGGAGGAGTCGTACCGGCGCATGCGCAGCATCGAGGCGCAACTCAACCTGGACGACCTGCCGCCCGAGGACGCCCTGCGCCGCCTGGTCGGCTTCACCTTCGACCACCACCACGGCAACCAGGCCTACATCCGGCTGGTGATGTCGGAAAACATGGAGCGCGGCAGCTACCTGGCGCAAAGCAAGATCATCCAGGCGCTGAACGTGCCGGCCATCGGCGCCATCGACAAGCTGTATGCGCGCGGCGTGGCGCAGGGCGTGTTCCGGCCGGGCCTGGACGCGATCGACATTCACGCATCGATCTCGGCGCTGACATTCTTCAATGTCTCGAACCAGCACACGTTCGGGCTGATCTTCAAGGGCGACACCCGGTCCGAACAGGCCCAGGCGGCGCGGCGCGAAAGCATCATCGAGATGATCGTGCGCTTCATGCATGCGCCTTGAGCCGGCGCCCGGGGGGCCGGCGTCAAAAAACCCGGCAAGCCGGGAAAAATTTCAGGCGGCTGACTTGGCCGCAAGGCGCTTGGTGCGCGCCCGGATGTTGAGCGCCTCGACGGTCAGGGAGAACAGCATGGCGACATACACATAGGCCTTGGGCACATGCACGTCGAAGGCCTCGGCCACCAGCAGCGTGCCGACCATGGTCAGGAAAGCCAGCGCCAGGATCTTGATGGACGGATGCGCATCGACGAACTCGCCGATCGGCTTGGCCGCGAACATCATGACGGCGACCGATGCCACGACGGCGGCAACCATCACGCTGATGTTGTCCACCATGCCGACCGCGGTGATCACCGAGTCGAGCGAAAAAACGATGTCCACGATGCCGATCTGCACGATCGTTCCCCAGAACATGGTCGCCCCGGCCTTGACCTTGTCCACCCCGGCGCCGACCTCGTCGGGCTCATGCGCCTCGACCTCCTGGAAAATCTCGTGCGAGGCCTTGTACAGCAGGAACAGCCCGCCTCCGAGCAGGATCAGGTCCCGGCCGCTGATTTCCTGGCCCACCACGGTGAAGATCGGCGTGGTCAGCGTCATGACCCAGGCCAGGCTGAACAGCAGCGCAATGCGCGAGACCATCGCGAAGCCCAGCCCCAGGCGGCGCGCCAGGTCGCGCTTTTCAGCCGGCAGGCGTCCGACCAGAATGCTGATGAAGATGATGTTGTCGATGCCCAGGACGATCTCCAGCGCCGCGAGCATGAAGAAGGCGATCCAGATATTCGGGTCGGAAAGTAGTTCCATGGGGAATCTCAGCAAAGGTAAAGCCTGCCAGTCTAATGAGATTGTCCGGGTGCGGTCAACGTCAGCGCCGATGAATCCACAGGCATGGCAAGGATTACCCGCTTGACATCCGAGCGTTCCCGTCGCAGGCCGCGGAGGGTGGCGCAAGCGCGAATCGCCCTGCCCTGCACTGCACTGCAGCCCAGGTGTTTTTTTCGATGCGCGGCATGAGGAAAAAAATCTAGGGTTTGTACCGATGAATAAAACTAACCAGTTCGTACAAAATACTTTTCAAGGAGACAACTATGCTTCAAAGACTGATCAATCAGTATTGCCGGTTTCTGTCCGTGCTCATGGTGGCGGCGCTGGCCGCCATGGTGGTGCTGGTGTTCACCAACGTCGTGCTGCGCTATGCGGCCAA